>WGBH01000295.1 GCA_015494435.1 Thiotrichaceae bacterium
AAGTGGAGCCGCAAAACGTGCAAGCCGTCGCCGAAATGGCCGAAGAGCGCGGCCTAAAGTGCCAAAACGTCGGAACCACAGGCGGCAAAGCGCTTCGCGTAAACAACATAGCCATGGAGATGGAACACCTCAAAGATATCTACTTCAACACATTCCAGCGAATCATCGAGCAGGATATCTAAGCGGAGGCTTCGAGCCTTCGTGTGCACTTTACTACTCTTTTTTGAACCTAGCTTATTTTAGACCATCGTGTTAGATGATATTTATGGCTATTGTATTTTTTGTTATCGCTAGACCTCATAAATTTAGACCACATAAATTTTTAACAGTATGCTCTTTCAGTCGAAAGACTGTAATGCTTTAAGCTAGTTTTATCACGGACTATATCAAGAAGTTTTTTCTTGGGTCGATGCATTTTTACCTCCAAACTTAACAGGACACTGTGTCTGTTAATACCGAAACAGAACAATTAACAGACATTTTGTCCTTATAATGCACATTATCCTTAAAAAAGGACACTAGTAATTTTCGAAATCGTATACCATTCATTAAAAAATGGTTTCAAAAAATATCATTTTTAAACTTTTTCAAAATAACAGACATATATCGTGTTCTGTTATTTTGAATTGGAAGGTTAAAGTAGCTATAATGTTCCTTGAATAAATAGTTATGGCCAAAAGGAGAAAGCATGAGTAATACCAACCAAAAGGGGAAAGAGCTATTTTCTTCTGGCCTATATTGTGCTGAAAGTGTTCTGAAGGTAATTGCCGATGAAGAAAATATTGATTCACCACTGATTCCTGGTATAGCAACTGGATTTTGTAGCGGCATGTCAAGAACCTGCAATATGTGTGGTGCATTGACCGGCGGAATATTGGCGTTAAATATGGTATTTGGCAGAAACTCATCTGAAGAATCAGTAGAAGAAAACTACAAGGCAGTGCAATCCTTGATAAATATGTTTGAAAATCAGTTTGACACAACCAATTGTCAAGAGCTCTTGGGTTGTGATTTAGGGTCAGCCAAAGGTCAAGAAGAATTTAACGAAAACAATCTTCATCTAAAATGTCAAGAATATACAGGCAAGGTTGCAGAGTTGGCGCATGAGATAATAAATGGTGCAAAGAAGCCATAACAATCACATGCAGACGACCCAAAAACCGCTGCGCGCTTTTCGGTCGGCTGATGTGTGGCGTTATATCAATGAAAGGAAAACATTGCAAAAACCATACACCATAAAACTTTTTATGCCAAATGGCAATCCTAACTCCTTAAAAATTATAAATAAAATGAATTGGACGGGTATAGGTTTAGAAGTATCTAGAGATTCTTGGTTGGAACATAAAAACAGAAACGAATTTGATCAAGCTGGTATATATATTTTATTTGGATATACAGAAGATAGTGATTTGCCAACAATTTATGTTGGGCAGGGTGATGGTATTAGAAATAGAATAGACTCTCATGATAAAAATAAAGATTTTTGGGACAAAGTTTTAGTTTTCATTTCAAGTAATAACGGATTAAATAGGGCACATATAACTTGGCTTGAATGGTCACTAATTAAAAAGGCTCAAGAAATTGGTCGCTGCAAATTAAATAATAATGCAACTCCTAACGAACCTATACTAACGGAATCAGAAAAAGCGGATACTCAAGAATTTTTAAATGAGATCTTGAGTATTTTGCCATTAGTTGAAATAAGAGTTTTTGAAAAAGCCAAAAAGCTACATGTTTCTAAAGAGAATTTGCCAAAAGGTAAAAACACCAAAGATACAATTATTGTACCTGCTCAAGAGGAAGGTTTCAAAGAAGTCTTTTTAGGACAGAATAGTTGGTATGCAGTTAGGCTTAGTGCCGGAAAAATAAAAGATATAAAATATATTGCCGCTTATCAAACAGCCCCTATTTCTGCAATTACTCATTATGCTGAAGTAGAATCAATAGAGCCTTATGGCGATGGTGGAAAATATAAATTAAATTTTAAAAATTCGGCACAAAAAATCGGACCAATAGTATTTGGAAAGGCTAAAAAGGGGACTCTTCAGGGACCAAGATATACTACTTTTGAAAAACTACAAAAAGCAAAAGAATTAAATGACTTATAGAGATATAACAAATCATTGGAGAGAAATATTTGACCCTGCGGCTCAAATATTTCTCAACTCAGTCGTTAGCAGTCTCAAGGAAACAATGTGCAAGTAGAAGACATCATTAAAACAATAGAGAACGATTTTGAAGGAGTGATTCCCAAATCAAGCTGGGGTGAAACTTCATTGTTCTATAACCCGGGAAGGAAGCTACCCAATGGTGTATATTTCTGCACCTTAAAAGAAAATAACGGCGAGAACGACAAGGCATCGGAACTAGATCGCGAGGGTGTATTCAGGCTAAGTATTGGTATCACGAAAGAAACATTCGAAAAACACTTTGGTAGCAGACCCAAAAGACCACCTAAAGGTGGAATTATTGATACTCACCATGATTTCACTCTGCTAAACGAACTCATGCCTCACCCTATCTATGGCTGGATGTCTTGGGTTCAGGTATTAAACCCAAGTCAAACCACCTTTGAAAGTTTACTTCCCTTGATCACTGAGGCACATTCAAATGCTATCATCAAATTCAACAAAAAAACTGCTAACAAGTAGCTCCACCGGACAAAATACTCGCTACGCTCCTATTTTTCCGGTGAGCTAGGCGTTAGCCTCATAAAGGAAATTCATGAACGAGAAATTATCCTTAGCACTTGGTTTTTTCCTGATTGGTATCGCTGGGTACTTTGCATATGAAATGATTTCTTGGCTAGCCTCGTCACTAAAAGACGTAAATCCTAGTGTTGGTGCTGCACTTATCGCTGGGTCTGCTACTGTAATATCCTCCGTATTCATTGCCTCATACAATTCAAGAAAAGCCAGGGAGCGAGTTGCATTTGAAGCCCATCGAGAAAAGAAGGCGGAAGTCTATAATGAGTTCATGGGGATGGTAATTGAATTGATGAAAAACACAAAGGAAGGTAAAGAAGGAGACGATCTTCTGCCGGACAATATAGAAGAGTTTTTTTACAATTTTACGGCAAAGGTTACGGTGTACGGCGGGCCAGGAGTTGTAAAAGCCTTCGCAAATTGGCGTTCAGTATCAGCTAACGATGATAGTGGCGTGAGTGGGCTTCTGCTAATAGATAAATTATTTCGTGAAATGCGGGCCGATTTGGGAGAAAGCAACAAAGGACTAGCAGCTAATGAATTGCTTGGGTTATATATCATTGGTGGAAAGTCAGAAATCGCAAAAGAGGCTAACAATGCCATCAACTCGGACAGTTAAAAGTGACGTTCCGCTACGCTACACTCTGCTTTTAACTGCCGGTTATGGCTAGCGTTATACATACTTAGGAAAATAAATGGCATTTGATAGTACAACAAAAAGATCAGTAGAAAATTATATAAATGGACATATTGCAGATTGGGAATGGCATAGAAATAGATTTGATTTTATAAGTGATACAATATTAAGAGATAGACTTGCAGATGAATTTATTTCAACAAGATATATTTATAAGTTATTGGAAGGTATGGCTGCAGATTCTTGGCTTTTACGGGCCCAAATTCGTCTGCAAATATTATCATATGCTTCAATATATGAAGCAGTAATACATCATGTTCTATTTAATGTGCTTAAAAATAATCCAGATGTGCAGTCTTTAATAGAATTTAAAATGAAAAAAATTATTTCAATTCCAACCTCTAAAGGCATAGAAAATAAAGGGGTCAGGTGATAACAATAACATAAGCCGATCTATGCTAGACTCCCAAACAGTCAGATAACAAAACAAAAGAGAATCAAAGGGGTCAGGTGATAACAATAACATAAGCTAAACTATGCTAGACTCCCAAACAGCCTGATAGTAAGATAAAAGGATGTACATGCCAAGAAAACCCCGCATAGATATTCCCGGTTATTACCATATAGTCAACAGGGGAGTTGAACAAAGAGTCGTCTTTGAAGAGGAGGACGATTACAGATATTTCATAAAGAGTCTTTGTGAGTTCAAAGAGCATTTCAGTGTGACTCTTCATAACTACTGTCTTATGAGTAACCACTATCACCTGCTGATAGAGACAAGCAGGCCCAATCTCTCAAAATTCATGCGCCGTCTAAACTC
>WGBH01000296.1 GCA_015494435.1 Thiotrichaceae bacterium
TTATATCATAGCAGATTGTTAAAATAGTAGAGTTGAATTTAACACAAGTGGCTTCTGTTAAATTGAATAATTGCGCCTTAGAGCAACGTTTACAAGGCTTCACGTCTATTTACCCATACAAAAAAATTTTTAGCCCTTATTTTTGATTTTCTTCTAAAGCCTTTATTCATGCGGATCTCCGTTGATAAAAAAGAAAATTATTTTTGTATCGTTAAATGAAGTATTAAAGGAACGGCGGGGCTGATAATAAATACAAAAACAAATAATGGGATAAAACATGATAATAAATAATAATGTAAGCGCCGCCCCGCCCTCTATCGCTTCGCCGTGGACGCCCTGAAAGTGTTTTTCCTCCCCCGCTCCCCCACCTTTTCGGTTCACACCCAATATTAAATAGGTATCGGAGGAACGTGCGGGGGAGGCACAACCCTCTTTATGGTCTGCGGTCCCTCTCCGTTTTCCACGTTTGCGAATAGACAGAAAGAACATCAGACTATTCGCTTCACTTGAAAACGGATTCACCCTCGCCGCTCTATAAAAGGGGCCTCCCGCCACGGCTTGCGTTGTTTATTTTAAGACGTTAAATAAAATAATCCGCCCGTTGCGCTTCAATAAAAAATAAAACGCTCCACGGGCGGTGAAAAATATATAAAAGATTATTTGTGTAAGAAGTTGTACCTATATATGGAGGCCTCACATCCAAGGAAGGGAATGGTCGCTTTGAATGAAACGATCGTTATTCTCTTCATCATTTTAATTTTCATCATTATCTTCATAGAAAACAAAGGGGGATGATAACCAATGGCAGCGGGAGACACCGTAACTGAACTTGGGAAAGCTCAATCGATAGTTATTTATCTTAACACCGGAAGTACGGACTCAGACGGAAAGCCAATCATAGACAGGGTAACCGTGAACAACGTTAACCCATCGGCACAGGAACAAGCCAAATACGATTTCGCTTACGCTTTGGCAGGCTTGACTTCCAAGACTGTGGAAGGCATAGACGTTAGAACCACGACTGAACTCGGCCCTGTGGGCTGATAGGGGGGTGAATGATATATGGCAGTAACGACTACCAAATATTTGGCGATGAAATTCATAGCTTCATCTGACGGCTCATCTAAGATAATAAGGCTCGCCGACCCAAGAGACGATTTAACGGATACGGACGTGCAAAACTTCATGAGCTCTGTTGTCTCATCCAACATGCTTTACACTTCAAAAGGCGCCTTGTGCGACACCGTAGACAGCGCTAACATAATAGATAGGAACGACAACGAGCTGTTCAACCTTGTTCAATGATCAACGGGGGCAAATGCCCCCTTTTGTTTATCTTTAATATGGGAGGTGAATGAATGGAAGAAGCTTTGAGCGTGTTGAAAGACGTTAAGTTGGTCATAGACTCCGCGGTTGTGTTGGTTGAACACGACGGAGACGGGGCAAACAAAAAGAAAAAGGTATTGGAATTGGTGAACGAATTCATGAAGTCCAACAACATAACACCGCCCGTGCCCATTTCCATATTCAATTGGTTGGTTGGCGAAGCGGTTGACATAACGGTAAAATGGCTTAATGATAATTTGTGGAAAAAGGAAACCGGCAAAAAGAAATAAAGAAGTTGTTCCCCTCTTAAACGAAAAAGAATTCAAATCTCTTGAAAGGGTTGTATCGTCTTTGATGAAAAAATACACTTATTCAGTTTATGAGCATGAGGTAGAAGATTTAAAACAGACGATATGGTACTTGGTGATAATCTCAAAGGCGAAATACGACCCAAAGCGAGAGATACCGTTTGAAGCGTGGGCGTATTACTACGCGAAGATGAAATTGAGAGACCATTTCTGGAGGGGAACGAACTTTCCACAGACTAAAGGGGCATTTACCCTTTTACACACAAAAGCGAAGAAGTTATATGAATGATTGGCGCCAGAGATGGCGCCTTTTTTGTTCTTTAAATACGGTCTTCAATAAAAAGCTGGGCATCCTAAAAGATGTCCAGTAATGGTGCTTTATGGCAAAAGCTCTTATTCATTGCTTACACTTTGAATATGCTCAACTGCTTATCCAGATTTTCAGATGATTCTCTCACCGGTTTTACCGAAGCCCTCGCTTCTTCCAAGCTCGCGTTTATCTCTTCAAAGTTGCCGTTCAGGTTTTGAAGCACTTCCGCTGATTTGCTTAACAAATCCGCCAACTTTGTCGAGCCGGCACTCATTTCTTCTGCACCTGCTCCTTGTTCTTGCGTGCTCGCAGCCACACTTTGAACCGATTGCTGAAGTTTTTCGAGAATTTCTTTTAACCTATCAAAACTTTCCAAAACTCCTTTTATGCTTTGAGATGTTTCACTTGACATGTCTGCGGCTTGCTGAACTATCCCAAGTGATTTATGAACTTCTTGTCCAACTTCATTGAGAGTTTGTCCTATTTTTCCTGTGGCTACCGCGCTTTCTTCTGCGAGTTTCCTTATTTCATCCGCAACAACCGCGAATCCTTTTCCGGCTTCTCCTGCACGCGCCGCTTCTATTGCGGCGTTGAGCGCTAACAAATTCGTTTGATCGGCAATGGAGTTGACCGTTTCTATAATCGTGGAAATGCTTTCTGACAGGGCATAAAGATTGTTAAGGCTCTCTTTTGCGCTTTCACTTATTTCCCTTGTCTTGTTTGCCCTTTCCACGCTTTCTTGAATGAGTTTGTAATCGCCCATTATTTCCTCTTCTATTTTATCACCATGTGAGGCCATTTCCTGTGCGGCTTTTGCGTTCATTTCTGAACTCGAAGCGAGTTCTTCGAGGCTGGCGTTTATCTCTTCAAGCGAGGCACTGTTATTTGTGACTTCGTTACTCAAAGAATCAAGCTGTTGCGCTGATTCGTTCAGAGCTTCGGATATTTCACGGATTATCTCTTCAAGCTTTTCAACGGCCACTTTTGTATCAGCAGACTCGGATTTTGCATGCGCTATAAGATTTTCAAAGTTATTTCTAAGTTTTTCTACCGCATTTGCAATGGTTCCAATTTCATCTTTGCTTTTGACAACGTCCATTTTTATGTTCAAGGTACCCTTTGACATGTTTTCAACAAGAACTGATAATTTCTTTACTGGGGCTGTGAGATTTTGAGCCATGAGAAATGCTATGATGAGAGCAATTGCAATTGTTATAGCACTAAGAATTATGATTGTCAAACGTATTGTATCTATCTCACCTATTTGAGACTTTCTCAAATCCTGTGTTGTGGTTGAAAGAGAAGAATTCAAACTTTTCAAAGTATTTGAAAGCACTTCATATTTTTGAGAAGAAAAATTCTTTAAATCGGCATTTGATGCGTCACTAATAACACCATTTAAAAGATTTACATCTTTTTCGAGATCACCTTTGACTTTGCCAGGAAAATCAGGAAGCATTTTGTTAATACCTTTAACGACATTTTTGAAGTTTGAAATGCAATTACTGAACGCCGTTTGATCTTTAGATATTACCGCATCTTTTAGTAGCAATTCGTTGGAAGTTATCGCTGATACTTTGGCATTGACGTTGTCTATGAGCTGGTTCTTACTCTCAGATGAAGACATTTCATAGATAGACACTCCGCTAACTAGCACCAATAGTCCTATGACTATCAAGTACCCAATCAATGCCTTTGAAAATACGCTTTTCACTTTCTTTCCCCCTTTTAGGTAAATTTAATTTATGAGAAAATTTCTACATAATACTTACGCACAAGATGATGAACCTTTATTAAATTCATCATAAAGTCTTTTTATCCTATCTTTTGCTTTGATAAACGCATCCACAACGTCTGGGTCGAAATGGGTGCCTTTTTCTTCAAGAATGATTCGAACGCTGGTTTTATAATCCATGGCACTTTTGTATGGGCGTTTGCTTGTCAAAGCGTCGAATACATCTGATACAGCTACTATACGAGCACAAAGGGGTATGTCTTCTCCTTTTAACCCATCTGGATACCCTTTTCCATCCCATCTTTCATGATGATGACGAATTATTTTTTTACCTATATCAAATGTTTTCATACGAGTTTGTTCTTCAATGTGATCGAGAATTTCATAACCTGCAACTGTATGTGTCTTCATAACTTCAAATTCCCAATCTTCTAATTTACCAGGCTTTTTGAGTATGTTGTCAGGAACGGCAATTTTCCCTATGTCATGTAATGGGGCTTGCTCGTAAATTTGTTCTACAAACAACGGCGTCAACACCTTTGAATACTTCGGATTTTTTGCCATCTCTTTGGCTATTTCTAGAGAATAAAGAGCCATTCTTTCAAGGTGTCCTCCTGTTTCCTCGTCTTTTTTTTCAACCATTTCTGTGAATGCTCTCATTATGCTCAAGATAAGGTTTTGAATTGTAAGAATTTTACCGTAAAGGTAATTCAAAGTATTGGCTACATACTTTATACTCTGAACCGTGGAATTGTTAAAAACGTTCTTTTTAAATGAACCAAGAGCAATTATGCCTTCTTCTTTTTCTTTCTTATCATGGTTTAATGGAACCAAAAATGGAATTATGAGTGTACTATTTATACCTTCTTCTTTGAGAAGAGATAAAATCACGTTTGAGTGTTTTTGTGTATATTCTTCTATATCATTCACAACAAAAATGCCTCTATTTCTGACCTCTTTAATAAATGATTTATCTATGTTTCGCGTAAATCCTTCATTTATTATTACGTTTTCAGAATCACTTATCACAATGTCAACCACCAGTTTTCTATTATTTAAAAACCTTTCAAACACGAATCTGTTTATATCAAATATCTCCTTTAGTCTTTTGTATACTCTTCCTGCAAAATCATGAATATCATTCGACTTCATATACTCTTCCATTACAAGTTTTATGAGTTCAACATTAGATGCCATCTGATTTAAAGCACTTGTTAATTGCCTTGCTTCCTGATAAGAACCTTTTTTCTTTTTTACCGAAGAAAAATTAAAAAGATCAAAGTGTGAAAGTCTATCTGAAACTATGTTTATGTCTGAAAGAAAATGTCTATTGAAGGAGATGTAAAGCAGTATGCCAATAATTAACGAAGGCACAAGCAATCCTAAAAGTATTAAAAAATATATTTCATTCAATCTAAATAGAGAGTTTAGTTCTAACGATTCAACATAATCTGAGATGAACGAAGTAGAATAATGACCCGACGTTCTCATTTCGCTAATTTTTATTTTCAGTTCTGCAACATCTTGGTGATTAATAAGGGGAAAACGAAGAAGATCGGAAATCAATTTTCCTTCAAATGATGGTGGAATCACCTTATCTTCTCCTACCCTAAGATACACACTTACATCTTCTTTTAAAGAATAAATTTTCTTTACTTCTACGACAAAAATAATGCTCATGATGAAAGAAGCTACTACTAATAGTAACAACAAAAGTACTATATACTGTATTCTCCTTTTTAGTTTTCCACGCTTCATATTTTTCAACAAATCACCTCTTTTAAGCTCTAAAAGACTCAGAAAAATTTTAATTTTCTCGTA
>WGBH01000297.1 GCA_015494435.1 Thiotrichaceae bacterium
ATAATAAGGTGTTCATTATCAGCAATAGGATTAATTGTTGGTTCAATATCAAGCTGTCGATAAAGCTTAATGATATTGGTATTTAATCGTGTCACTGTCTTACGATCTATATATTGCTGTGATAATAGCACTACCATTTCAATTGGATTAGATTTAATATCAATCCGTTCAAGTTCTACTTTGCGTTGAGTTTCACATTTAATTAAAAAATCAGATAATGAATGTTGACAGGTTGTTTTGATATTGCAATGACACTGTGGATTTAATAACGCTATTTGCGTATATCCTCGTTGTAAAAGTATCAATTGTTGATTAAACTGATACAGTAAAGCAATAGAGGAATCATAATATTTTAAAATATCCTGCTTTGTATGCCTCATTTTTTTATGATTAAGCGCATTTATTGAAAAAGATGCATCATCAATTAAAGAGTTTTCAATTGCATCGAGTAATACAATGGCTTGCCAATGCTTGCTAAATAGACTAAAAAACATCTCTGAGAAATTCAGTTTTTTATCTAATAACTCACTAAAAGCAAGTTTAGCGGCCTTTATTGCTAGGCGCGCACCGATCTCGCTTCTAGTAGCACTTAAATGAATTTCAGCGGATGAAGGAAGGCTTTCTGAGAGAATAGCAAAAGAGCCTTGAATGTCCTCAAGCGTAAACTGTTGTGTAAAATAATATTGAGATTTAGATAAAGAACAACTATCTAAAAGCGTCCAATGCTGAGATAGAGATGACATAAAAACAGGTTTCCTTCTTTAATGAATAAAAAATCCAACAAATTCGTAAAACATTTTAATATTCCAACAACACAAGTTTACTCTGTAATCACTAAATATTAACAGAGTTTAGCTTAGTAAATGATCCATTGATAAGATGAAAATACAATGATAATGACTTATAAATACAGGACCAATTGTATAATAAGCAATCATTTATTTATCTAATTTTTACGCAACTATAACAAAGCTGAATGACTTGTTTCTGCTGATTATTAATTTTGGTTATTAATTAAACATAAAAAATATCAAACTTTGGTTACTTACAATGAAAGCATCTTATGCCGCAAATCCTCAACAATCTCTCGGACGCACCTATTTAGAGCGCTCTTCTAATTCACGCAGTGAATTTCAACGTGACCGTGATCGTATTATTCATTCCACAGCGTTTCGTCGCTTGGAATACAAAACCCAAGTGTTTGTCAATCATGAAGGGGATCTTTATCGTACTCGCCTCACGCATTCAATAGAGGTCTCTCAAATAGCCCGCTCTGTTGCTAGAATATTGCAATTAGATGAAGATTTAACAGAAGCCATTGCCCTAGCGCATGATTTAGGTCATACCCCCTTTGGACATGCAGGACAAGATGCCTTAAATACTTGTATGCAATCATTTGGTGGTTTTGAACATAATCTACAATCATTGCGTGTTGTGGATCATTTAGAAAAAAAATACGCTGATTTTGATGGGCTGAATCTAAGTTTTGAAACCCGCGAAGGTATTTTAAAACATTGCTCGCTTAAAAATGCGAAACAATTAGGGGATGTTGGCTTGCGCTTTATTAAGAAACAACAACCTTCACTTGAAGCTCAACTGACTAATATTGCGGATCAAATTGCTTATAATCATCATGATATTGATGATGGTTTACGTTCTGGATTAATCAGTGTAGAACAACTATGTGAGATAGAACTCTTTTCAATACAGTATCAAAAGGTTAAGCAAAAATATCCTAAACTAGAAATAACACGTCAAATACATGAAATAATTCGTCGTATGATCGGATCACAAATCAAAGACTTAGTTAAAACCAGTCAGAAAAATATTGCTAATGCAGGCGTAAAAACGATTGAAGAGGTGCGAACTAGTGAGGCTTTAATTTGTTCCAGCGAAGAAATAATAAAACAAAACCAACAATTAAAAAACTTCTTGCGCCAAAATCTCTATTATCATCATAAAGTCTATCGCATGACTCGCAAGGCACATCAAATCATTGAGGCACTGTTTGATACTTTTTTAGAAGATAATCGTTTACTTCCTCCAGAGCATCAAAGCTATGCAAACACCGCTTTACAAAAGGAAGGCAAAACGGGGCAGGCAAGAATTATTGCCGATTATATTGCAGGCATGACAGACCGTTATGCCATTAATGAACATCATAAACTATTTGGTTATGGCGAAGTCTTTTAGACTTCTATCAGCTTTCGCTTCATTTTTTGCGTCATAACTCACTAGCGATTGGTTTCCATTGAGTAAATCTTGCATTAATTTTTGTTGGCTTTGATCGCCTTGTGCAATCGCTTCTTTTACCTCGTTGATTTTTACATCTTCTGCGGCACAGCTTAAAATATAGCGGGGTGGTTTATCGGCATTACAGCTAATAAAATGGTGCGCTTGTAGAACCATTAGAACATTTTCAAGATAAGCATCTGAGATTTTCATCTTTTCAGCTAATTGACTTAATGTTAGCGCCGTTTGCTTGGCATAAAAACGTTTTGTTATCAATTTAATCGTTGATAATGCCAAAATTTCAATAACAATAGGGCTAAGTGATTTTGTATGATGTGAGTAACGTGCTTGCTGTGGATATTGAATATAAAAAGCAATACGTGAACCAAAAAGGAGAATCAACCAACTGGCATACATCCAAAGCATAAATACAAGCAAACTAGCAAAGGCAGAATAAATAGCGGCTTGAGAGCTAGAGTTCACCACAAATGCCGCAAAAATACTACCCGTTATATACCAACTAATCGCTGCTATTATAGCAGCAATGAGAGCTGCTTTAAGTTTTACAGTGGTGTTAGGAATAAGGATGTAAACAAAGGTAAAGCCAAGTACAGAAACAAGTTTAGATAATTGTGGATTAATAGTTTCTATTGAAAAGATGTCCTTAATCCAACTATTATCAAGCAAGCTGACCCATAGACCAACCGCAGTGAAAATCAAAATAGGGCCTAAAATAATCAAACTCAAATAATGCTGTAAGCGATTAATAAGGTCACGCGATCTTTTTACCTTCCAAGTAAAATTCAGCGCTTCCTCTATTTTATTCATCAAGGAAATACTGGTATAAATCAGCACTAGCAAACCAATAGCACCTAAAACACCCACATTAACATTAGCAACAAAATCATTAATACGTCCAACAATCTCAACGCCTTGTTCTCCAAGAGGTTCTAACATTTGCAGTAAAAGCGGTTGTATTTGATTATGTACACCAAAGGATTTTAGCACTGAAAAACTCAATGCTAATAATGGCACTAATGATAATAAAGTAATATAAACCAATCCCATAGCACGAATAGTAATACGGCCTTCTAAGAAATCATTCAAAAGCGCATAGGCAATAAAATAGACTTTGCATCCGAAAGAAGAATGACCAGAAAGACATATTTTTTGTAAAGGGTGGGATTTTTTTTGGCTCATTTAATCCTCATAAGTAAGTGGGCATAAGTAATATCTGAATCTCTATAGAAGCATAGATTAGTTAAGAAAAAAATTATTAATTAATCTTAGCAGTGAAGTTCCTTAGGCTATCTCTAAAAAGCTCTCGCGTTTTATTTTTATTCTTGAAATAATATTGTGATAATTTTTTCCCCTACACCATGATTGGATTTTTCTATGACTACTTTAACAGGTCGTTATCCCCACACGCGTTTACGTCGTATGCGTCGAGATGATTTTTCACGTCGTTTAATGCGTGAAAATATTTTAACAGTAAATGATTTAATTTATCCTGTGTTTGTTATTGAGGGTGAAAATCAACGTGAAACGATTACTTCAATGCCAGGTGTGGAGCGTTTAAGTATTGATTTATTGGTCGAAGAAGCGCAAATGATCGCACACTTAGGTGTGCCAGCAATGGCTATTTTTCCTGTGGTGGGTGTCGATAATAAATCAGAGTTAGCCGAGGAAGCTTATAACCCTGAAGGATTAGCGCAACGAGCAGTACGGGCAGTAAAAGCGGCTGTGCCTGAGCTGGGCATTATTACCGATGTGGCACTTGATCCCTTTACATCGCATGGTCAAGACGGTTTAATGAATGATGAAGGGTATATTATTAATGATGAAACGGTTAAGGTGTTGGTTAAGCAAGCACTCTCCCATGCGCTGGCAGGAGCGGATATTGTCGCACCATCGGATATGATGGATGGTCGTATTGGTGCTATTCGTGTTGCGTTAGAGGATGCAGGTTTTAGCAATACGCGTATTTTAGCCTATTCGGCTAAATATGCTTCTAGTTTCTATGGTCCTTTTCGGGATGCAGTGGGTTCTGCGGGTAATTTAGCAGGGGGCAATAAGTATAGTTATCAAATGGATCCTGCTAATTCAGATGAAGCATTGCATGAAGTGGCGTTAGATTTACAGGAAGGGGCTGATATGGTGATGGTCAAGCCGGGTATGCCTTATTTGGATATTGTGCGTCGTATTAAAGATGAATTTAAAGCACCGACTTATATTTATCAGGTTAGCGGTGAGTATGCGATGTTAAAAGCAGCAGGGCAAAATGGTTGGATTGATGAACAAGCCTGTGTACTTGAAGCATTAACGAGTATGAAGCGTGCAGGAGCCGATGGTATTTTAACCTATTTTGCCAAGGAGGTCGCACAGTGGTTAAGAAGTTCCAAGTAAAGGATAAAATTTAAATGAACAAAGTGGTCATTGATCAATATGCTGTTATTGGCAATCCGATAAAGCACAGTAAATCTCCCATTATTCATGCTATGTTCGCTCAACAAACCAATGATTTGATGTGTTATGACGCTATTTTCTCCTCATTGGATGGGTTTGTTGATAGGGTAAAAGAATTCCAGCAACAAGGGGGGAAAGGGCTAAATATAACCGTTCCTTTTAAAGAACAGGCATGGGAATTAGCCGATGAATTGAGCGATTATGCACAGTCCTCTGGTGCTGTGAATACCTTTATGTTTAATCAAGATGGTAGTATTTATGGCGCTAATACAGACGGTATTGGTTTGGTGCGTGATTTGAAAGAGCGTTACCAAATTGACTTAACGCATAAACGTGTTTTGTTACTTGGTGCTGGGGGTGCAGCTAAAGGGGTGATGCAACCCTTGTTAGAAGCGGGGATTAAGGCGCTTGTTATTGCTAATCGCACTGAGCAAAGAGCAGAAACATTAGCGACAAATTTTGTGAATTGTGCCAAAGAGCTTGGCTGTGAAATACGAGGCGGCAGTTATAATGATTTGCGTGGGCAAAAGCCATTTGATCTTATTATCAATGCCACTGCTGCTAGTTTGCAGGGGATTATGCCACCGATGCCAGCGTCTTGTTTATATGATAAAAGTGCCTGTTATGACTTGATGTATGGCGGTCAACCAACCGCATTTGAGTCTTGGTGTAAAAATAATGGGGCGGCATTGGTCATGAATGGTTTAGGTATGTTAGTTGAGCAAGCCGCAGAATCTTATTCCATTTGGCGTGGTAGATTACCTGAAACCAAGCCTGTATTAGAGAATTTATTAGTCTCTTGGTGACGTTGTTATGAAAATTATATTAGCTTCAGCCTCTCCCCGTCGGGGTGAATTATTAAATCAGATCGGCATTGAATATCAAAGCCATCCCGTTGATATTGATGAATCACCCCGTAAAAATGAATCAACAGAGAGGTTAGTACAACGTTTAGCAATTGAGAAAGTACAGACAGCCTATCAACAATTACAAACAGATTTACCCATATTAGGCTCGGATACTTTAGGCTGGCTGGATAAAGAAATTTTAGTTAAGCCACGTGATTTTGAACATGCGCGCTCTATGTTGCGTCAGATGTCGAATAATATACATCAAATTATGACAGCAGTGGCAATATACTATCAAGGTAAAGTAACAACCGCATTGAATATCAATCAGGTTTATTTTCGTTCTATTTCAGATGAAGAAATTAAAGCCTATTGGGAAACAGGCGAACCACAGGGCAAAGCAGGGGGGTATGCAATCCAAGGCAGAGGAGCGCTTTTTGTTAGACATATTGAAGGCTCTTATTCGGGTATTATGGGTTTACCTTTATATGAAGTTGGTCAGCTTTTAAACGACCTCTAGCCTTACTCTTGTTTCATCAGTATTTATTATCGTGTAGTTTATGTTTTGAAGATTCTTTAAGGCTCTTCGAAACTATAAGGTAGATTACTTAGTCCTAAGTAATCTACTCCCACCATCAATAACAAGAGAGATAATAATGAGTGCTGAAATATTAATGAATGTAACCCCGCAAGAATCCCGTGTAGCATTAGTAGAAAACGGGGTGTTACAGGAAATTTTTATTGAACGCACAGACAGTGAAAGTATTGTAGGCAATATTTATAAAGGTAAAGTCTGTCGTGTTTTACCTGGTATGGAAGCGGCTTTTATTGATATAGGGATGGCAAAGGCTGCTTTTTTGCATGCCTCGAATCTAAAATTTCCTAAAGATCTTTTTGATGATGATATTGATAAAGGAAAGGAAGCGTTACGAAAAATTCCCCCTATTTCAAAGTTATTATATGAAGGAAAGCAAGTCTTAGTGCAGGTCATAAAAGACCCTATTAGCACTAAAGGTGCGCGTTTAACAACCTATGTCACTATTCCATCGCGCTATGTGGTTTTAATGCCGAATGCAAAAACAATTGGTATTTCAAGCAAAATAGAGAGCAAAAAAGAGAGACGACGCTTAAAAGAATTTGTACAAAATTTAAATGAAGAATCAAGTTCTAAACATGGTTATATCATTCGCACAGCGGCAGAAGGTGTCACAGAAGATTTATTACGTAAGGACATGGAGTTCTTAAATAAATTATGGCTAAGTATTTGTGAAATGACAGAATCTGCCCCTAAGGGGTCAATTATCTATTCCGATCTGCCCTTAGTGAAACGTATTTTACGTGATGTTGTTAGTGAAGAAATTACCTCTATCCAAGTTGATTCTCGTGAAACAGCACAAAAAATAATAGAATTTTGTGAAAAATATATCACTGAATTAGCAAGTTTAGTATCACATTATCCAGGTGAACGACCTATTTTTGATCTCTATATGGTTGACGAAGAGATTCAAAAAGCACTCAAGCGGCAAGTACAATTGAAATCAGGTGGTTATTTGATTATTGATCAAACAGAGGCAATGACCACGATTGATGTTAATACAGGTGGATTTGTCGGTCATCGAAATCTTGAAGAGACTATTTTTAAAACAAATTTAGAGGCAGCTCAGGCTATTGCGCGTCAATTACGATTACGTAATCTAGGTGGTATTATTATTCTTGATTTTATTGATATGAAAGATGAGGAGCATAAAGATTTAGTGCTTGCTGCGTTAGGAAGAGCATTAGAAAAAGACACCACAAAAACAAATGTGACAGGGGTTTCTTCATTAGGGCTTGTGGAAATGACGCGTAAACGTACCAGCGAGAGTTTGGGGCATGTTCTGTGTGAATCCTGTCCTACTTGTCATGGGCGAGGTTATATTAAAACAGCAACTACCGTTTGTTATGAAATATTTCGTGAAATATTACGTGAATCACGTCAGTTCGATGCTAAAGAACTATTAGTTTTAGCGGCGCAAGATGTAGTGGATTTATTTCTAGATGAAGAATCAGAAAGCCTTGCAGAATTACAAGAATTTATTAATTTGCCGATTCGTTTTCAAGTTGAGAGCTTATATACACAAGAACAATTTGATGTTGTTTTACTTTAGCCCCCCTTTACAAGAAAATTGAGGAAAAAAATGTCAAAGATAGCAGCAATACAAATGGCATCAGGACCCGTTGTACAGGGTAATCTAATGCAAGCCGCACGCCTAATAAAAAAAGCAGCTAAGCAAGGTGCGGATATGGTAGTGCTACCTGAAAGCTTTGCCATTATGGGATACACGGAAGAAGAGCGTGTTGCAATAGCAGAGGAAGCAGGACAGGGTTTTATTCAAGATACTTTGAGTCAACTAGCGGTTAGTTTTGGCATCTGGATTGTTGCTGGTACAATTCCATTGAAAACAAATAATCCAAAAAAATCAACGGCATCCTCGATTATGTTTGATGATCAAGGTAAGCAAGTAGCACGTTATGATAAAATTCATTTATTCGATGTTATCCTTGATGGAGATGATGCAACCTATCATGAAAGCAAGACAACCGTTGCAGGATCAGAAATTGTCGTTGTTGAAACCCCTTTTGGAAAAATAGGCATGAGCATCTGCTATGACCTACGTTTTCCTAAACTGTACCGTCAATTGATTGAGCAAGGGGTAGAAATTCTATTAATCCCTTCTGCATTTACTGAATTAACAGGTAAAGCACATTGGGAACCTTTATTACGCGCCCGTGCGATTGAAAACCTTTGCTATGTAGTTGCCCCTGCGCAAGGTGGTTATCATGTTAATGGAAAAACCACCTATGGCAATAGTATGATGATTGATTACTGGGGGAGGGTGTGTGCAGTTTCAAGTAAAGGGTCACATGTGATTACAATGAATATTGATTTAAAAGCTCAACATCAAGTGCGTAAAAACTTTCCTGTTTTAGAGCATAGGAAGTTATAGAAAAAGCTATGCTCCTGAGTCCTAAGGAGCAATTAATAGATACTGTTGAGTCACTAAAAAGCCCGCTAGAATACGGGCTTATGGATTTTTTTGAACCATTATCAACGATAACGAATTCTTAAAAATGGTGCCGATGGCCGGAGTCGAACCGGCACTGCTCTCGCAACACGCCCCTCAAGCGTGCGTGTCTACCAATTTCACCACATCGGCATATTCTTTATCAAAATTCTACTTACTTAGGAACATCAGCAGGTGTTGTTGCATCTTTTGTAGGATTCTCAATATTCGTTGAAACGTCTGCTAGTGCTTTCCCTTTTTTTACGGGGGCTATTGCTTTAGCTTCAGTTTTTTCAGGGCTTCCTACATTAGTGGGAACATCTGAAGGTGTGGTAGGTTCAATAGCAGGAGCAGGTTTTACTTTTTTTGGTGCTTCTATTGGTACGACTGACTTTTCAGCAGAAAAAGTGTTTGAATCGCCACGATGTGCTACAAGCCATGCAAGTAATAATGAATTAGAAAAAAAGACGGTGGCTAAAATTCCAGTAGAACGACTTAAGAAGTTACCTGAGCCTCGTGAACCAAAGACTGTACCTGATGAGCCACCACCAAAAGCAGCACCTGCATCAGCTCCTTTGCCATGCTGTATTAAAACGAGTCCTATAATTGATAGGGCGACGATTATCTGGACAATAAGTAAAATATTGTAAATTAACATAATTATAGTTTTTTTAAATGTTTGTATTTATAAGCTAGCTATTGATTAACCTGCTTTACAAATAGCTAAGAAATCTTCTGCTTTTAATGATGCACCACCAATAAGACCGCCGTCGATATCGGTCATTTTAAGCAAGTCATTTGCATTGCTTGCATTCATGCTACCACCGTATAAAATTTGTACTTTTGTAGCAATATCAGCATTCATTGTAGCAATTTTTTCACGGATGAATTTATGCACTTCTTGAGCTTGCTCTGGTGTTGCTGTCACACCTGTACCAATTGCCCAAACAGGCTCATAAGCAATCACAGCATCTGCTAAAGATTCAACCCCTTCTTGATCTAGCACAGCGTCTAGCTGACGAGCGACAACTTCTTCTGTAATGCCTTGCTCTCTTTCTTCTAGTGATTCACCTAGACAAAGAATTGGTGTTATGCCTGCGTTTCTTGCTGCTGCATATTTTTTAGCGGTATCAGAATCTTGTTCACCATAAAGACTACGACGCTCGGAGTGACCGACAATAACGTATTGACATGAAAAATCATTGAGCATTGCGGCTGAAATCTCACCCGTATAAGCGCCGACTTCATATTCAGAAATATTTTCTGCACCAACACTAATTTCAGAGTCTGCTAATTGTTCAGCAACCAAGGGGATATAAATAAAGGGCGCACAAACAACCACTTTAGTGTTTGCAACATCTGACATACCCGCAGAGATACCGCTTAGTAATGAGTGAATACTCTCTTTTGAGCCATTCATTTTCCAGTTTCCAGCAACAAGTGTCTGACGCATTTTAATTACCCCTAAAAATCTATTGTTATAGAAGATACATTCATTCTTCCATTAAAATTAAATCGCGGAAGAGTACAGCCTACCGACCTAGAATGCAATTTTTTTTGTTTATTTTAATGGATTTTATAACACAAATCTGACAGATTTCCTCCTCCGACAAGAAAAACCTACAAATATCTATAAAATAGTATAAGAAAATCTACAAATCTAAACTTCATCGTTTGAGTGGCACTTGATAGTTACTCTTTACCTGCATCACTATTCCACTTCAAGTAGAGATACTATTAATC
>WGBH01000298.1 GCA_015494435.1 Thiotrichaceae bacterium
AACTTTAAAAGTTTTTATGTCATACAAATAGATTGTATGATGAACCTTCCGCAAGCTAAAGAGAGGTAAACTAATAACGCTTAAGCCCGGCGTTTTACTTCTCTTTTGCGGTCACAGGTTTGGTGTCCCCAATCCAAGCCTGTTTTTTGGACTCTGTACGGTAGCCCCCTATCGTCCAGAGTCTTTTTTATTGCTAGTTTGCAAATCTCTGATGGCAAGCAATGAAATTATAATGATCTTATTTTTTCTCTTCACTATAAAGCCAACTATCCAGTTTACTTCTTAACTCCTCAACTCCGTCGCCTTTCAAAGCTGAGAACATTTGAATACTGACAGGATTAGTATAGTCTGTTAATTCTTTACGAGCTTTTAATAAGCTACTCTTAGCTTTACCCCGTTTTAATTTATCTGATTTATTCAATAAGATATGCACCGACAAATTACGTGACTGCGCCCAAGAAAGCATCACTTTATCGTAATCTCGCATTGGGCGACGAATATCCATAATTAGTACCAGCCCCCTTAGCGTAAATCGCTTGCTAAGATAGGATTCAATAAAAGCTTGCCATATCTTTTTAACTTTTTCTGGAACTTTTGCATAACCATATCCTGGTAAATCGACTAAATAACGTCCCTCTGGAATAGCAAAAAAATTAATAAGTTGCGTTCTTCCCGGTGTTTTACTCACACGAGCAAGCGCTTTTTGTTGGCATAGGCGATTCAGGGAACTTGATTTCCCTGCATTTGAGCGTCCAGCAAAGGCTACTTCAAATCCAAGTTCTGCAGGTAAAGTGTTTTGTGTTGTTGCACTTTGAATAAAACGTGCTTGCTGATAATAGGCACTCATTTGATTATAAGTCTCTTAAGAAAAAAATTAGGGAGGCGATATCTAAGGCTATTCCAAGAAAACAAATTCAGTACTTTATGAGTTTTAAATTTCTATACACCTCTTTTTAGATATTTACAGCATTATTAGTTAGCTCTAAATAGTCTCAAAAAAAATAGTTTTTAGAAATATCCTATGGTATAAATTGCCCTATATTAGGGATAGCTGATTTTCTCGTTAAAAAGGTTATGCGTCAAGGCTTTGCCAAGTAAAGTTTTTTGATTATAAATACTATTTTTGATTTTTAGGAGCATTTTAGAATGAAAAAAGCACTCATTGTTGCACTTGCAAGTCTTACTATGACAGCATCTGTTTTTGCTGCTGGAGACGCAACAAAAGGAAAAGCATTAACCGCTACTTGTGTTGCTTGTCATGGGGCAGACGGAAATAGCGTAAATCCTATGTGGCCGAAGCTAGCGGGACAAGGTGAAGAATATATTATTAAACAACTTACCGATTTTAGATCAGGCGCGCGTGTTAACGCCACCATGACACCGATGGCTAAAGCGATTGCATCCGATGATGATATTCCACATATCGCAGCTTATTTTGCCAGTCAAAAACAAAAACCAGGGGTTGCAGATGAAAAACGAGTAGAATTAGGTCGTGCGCTTTTTAAAGGTGGTAAAATGTCTTCTGGTGTGACTGCATGTTCCGCTTGTCATGGTGTAACAGGTGAGGGAAATACGAAAGCTAAATTTCCTAAAATTTCAGGGCAACATAGTAAATACCTCGTCAATCAACTCAAGGCATTTAAATCTGGAGCACGTACTAATGATCCAGGGAAAATGATGGAAAATATATCAGCTAATATGACTGATAACGATATGAATGCCGTGGCTGAGTATATTTCAGGTTTGCACGATTAATTATTTACTACCTTTACTCGCAACCTCCTAAAGGGCAATTTTTTATTGAATTGCCCTTTTTTTGTATTTATTTCTGCCTTTATTTGGAATAGGATTGCTAAGCCGTAATAATATATGTATGACTTTTTGCATCCAATCTAATAACTTTAAGGTATTATAATAGTCTTCGATTGAGTGATTAACAGAGAAATTCTCACAAATGAAACTACAACGTTCTATAAAAATTTTATTACCAAAACTATCCGCTTTTCTTCTTGCCGCAAGTTTATTTATTTTAGTGGCATGTAATGAGAGCACAGCGACCGCTGAACAAGTCCCTAAAGAAATGAAGGAAAATGTTCAAAAAGCAATAAAAACAACCGATGCAACAGCCATAAAAACGAAGCATGAGAATGCAGATGAAACAAAAGAAAAAATTGTATTAGCAGATGCGTCTAGTTCTACTCCTGCCCCTGCACCTGCAAAAAAAGCACCTTTCAAGTTTGTTGAAGGAACTCACTATTTCGAGCTTTTTCCACAAATGAATACTGATGCACCTGCTGGAAAGGTCGAAGTGATTGAATTAATGTGGCTAGGTTGTCCACATTGTTATCATCTTGAGAACAAGGTGGCAACATACCGTCAAAATAAACCTGATTATGTAGACTTTAAGCAAGTTCCTGCTATGTTAAATCCTCGTTGGTCAAAAGACGCTGAAATTTTTTATATCGCTGAGTTACTTGATCCAACGAATAAAAAACAACTCATCAATAAAGTCTTTCATGCGATTCATGAACAAGGTCGTCGTTTTAAAACGGAAGCCTCTGTTAAACGCTATTTTTCACAACTTGGAATAAATGAAGCACAATACAATAACATTAAACAATCTATAGCGTATAAAGCCAAGTTAAATCGCGCTCGCCAAATCGGAGTAGCATCACAGATTAGCTCAGTCCCTAGCTTTATTATCAATGGAAAATATCGTACTAGCCCTTACGCCGCTGGCAGTGAAGAGAAACTTTTTGAACTCGTTAATATGCTGACCGAAAAAGAAAAGGAAAAAGGAAAAAAGTAATTATATTAAAACCTCCATTGCGCTACGGAATGTGCGTAATGAGGTTAATATTTGCTGATGAAACCTCTTAAACGATTATTCTTTGCATTTTCCATATTGCTTGTTCTTCTGATCACGGCTATTGTTGTTTTTATTGCTACTTTTGATGCAAACCAATACAAAAATCAAATACATCAACTGGTTAAAGAAAATACGGGGCGTGATTTACAGTTAAAAGGAGATATTAAGCTCTCTATTTTCCCTAATATTGCACTTGATTTAGGTGAGGCAACCTTTAGCAATCTAGCACAATTTGACGATATTCCCTTTGCAACGGTTAAATCTGCGCAAGTAGGCGTGCAGTTAATGCCATTACTTCATAAAAAACTGCTCGTTGAAAAGATAATCTTGAATGGTTTGCAGTTAAATTTACATAAAAAAGCCAATGGTAGTAGCAATTGGGATTCTGTCTCTGATCGCTCTAAAGAAACAACAAGCAAAAAGAAATTTAGTGATGACTTTTTAAAGAACTTTTCTATTGCAAGTATAGAGCTTAACAATGCAACTATCCATTGGCGTAATGACGTTAGCCAACAAACGCTCCTCATAACAGCTTTGAATCTCAGGACAGGAGCATTTGAGCCTAATAAAGCGATTGAAATCCATCTTGACGGAACGCTTCAACAAAAAAAAGATCCTAGAGTTAATATATCAGCTAGTTTATCAACTCTTCTCACACTGTCACAAAACAATCAATTCTTTACTCTAAAAGAAACACACTTAAAAACCGCCCTAGCAGGATTACCTCTATCTACACTGGAACTATTAGGTGATTTTGATGCAACAACACAGCAAATTCATAGTTCAAATTTAAAACTTAATCTTGTTGGCAGTAAAAGTTTACTTTCAAAAGGTAACTTACAGCTCAATATAACAGGGGATACAACGTTTAATATTAAACAACAAAAATTAAAAACTCCTGCAATGCAATTACAAACAAGAATCACTGATCTACAGCACATCGGTAGCACGATTAAAGCAACTATCACTGGGCGTACTACTATTGACCTAAAAAATAAACAATTTTCTATTGTAGGTATGCGACTGAATGGGGATGCTCAAGGAATAATAAACAATGAAAGTCATATGAGTACACAAGTTCAAGGTGATGCACAACTTGATCTAAGCAATTTACTATTGCGTATTAAAAGAATAAAACTCAATACAAATGCCGTCAAGATTTTTAAAAATACAGGCAAAGCAAATGCGAGCATCACGGGTAACTTACGCGCTGATCTAAAAGATTCACAGCTTGATATTAAGGGTATGAAGTTGCTAGTTGATGCAAAAGAGTTGCCTAATATTGCTGATCTTAACCTTGATATAATAGGAAATTTAACCACAAAACCTAAGCAACAATTTTTCGCAATACAAAATGCCCGTATAAAAACCCAATTAAAAGGTAAAATTTTAGCAGATAGCCAGTTATACGCTCAGCTAAGCAGTGCTAATCTCGTTGCTAACGCTAAAACACAATATTTAAAACTAAAAGGAATGTATCTTAATGCGACTTTAAAAGGTGGTATCGTGCCTAATGGTCAATTAGTCCATCGTAGCAAAGGCAATATTGATATCAATCTAAGCCGTCATAAAGGCAATGCCCAATTAGATAAGATACTAATCGAAGTTGGGAAGGCAAAACTCACAGGTAATTTAAAATTAAGCAAACTTTCACCGAAACCGACCTTCACAGGAAAATTTAAAACCAATCAATTTAATTTAAAACAGCTTTTAAAGACACTAGGGATTAAGTTACCCACTACCAGTAATCCCCGCGTCTTTGGGAGTTCACAAGGTAGTTTTCAGCTGACAGCGACGCCTGATAATGTCAATCTTCATGCTTTAAATTTACGCATAGATCAGTCGAGAATAGTAGGCGATATAGCACTTAGCAATTTCAAACAAATTGCCGTTAAAACTAAATTGCAAATTAGCCAATTAATTTTTGATGATTATTTGTCCTCGTCGGTTTTGAACTCTCCCCATAAAGTACCTTATAAAGCCCCCGTTAATGATAAATTATTGCCTGTTAAACGACTAAAAGAATTAAATCTTAACGCTTCCATTGATGTAAAAAAATTACACTTTAAGCAACTTAAGCTGACGAATGTACATGCTAGCATTCAGGCTAAAAATGGCATTATTAATGCAACCCCCTTACGTTTTAATCTCTTTAAAGGCAAATACAATGGTGGATTAAACATCAATGTAACAAAAAATATCCCTGTGATTACAATGGATCATACAATCGAAAGGCTTCATGCTGAAAATTTGTTATTAGAATTCTTTCAAGATCGTTATGTTTCAGGAATGATTTCCTTAAAAACAAACCTTACAACACGCGGCAATACTGTCGCAATACTTAAACAAAATCTACAGGGAACAGCGGATATTGAATTTCAAAAAGGTACTATCAGAGATTCAAAACTAGCACAAAAGGTTTCACTGGCTGTTGCAGCTTTTGAAGCAAAAAAAATAACAAAAGAAAGTAGTAACACTGTGACTTTTACTCGGCTTGGAGGCAAGTGGAAGGTTAATAAAGGGATCTTTAGCACTAATAATATACAATTAATTGCCCCCCATTTTCTAATCAAAGGTAATGGGGAAATTAATATTGCTAAGGATCAGTTGGATTTAAAATTGCGTTTAGGTTCAAAAAATAAAGACAATAAATTATTTGCTCCCTTGCGTATTCATGGCACTTTTGATCAATTAAAGTACGAATTGGAACTAGATGTCTTAATTAAATCTTTGCTAGATAAACGCTTAGAGAAGAGAAAAGAACAGTTAAAACAGAAATTATTAGATCAAAAACATAAAATTTTAGAAAAATTAGAATTACGCAAACAAACAGAGTTAGAAAAACTACAAATGAAGACAGAAGAGGCACAGCAACGTTTAAAATCAAAACAAGAGAAGCTTCAACAGCGTCTTCAAGCAGAAGAATTAAAACTGCAACAAATGCTACAAAACACGCTTAAAATAAATAATTCTTCTAAGGATAGCGCTGAGCAAGAAGCAGACACAGAAGATAAAAGTATTGAAGAAGAAGTAAGTGACAAGTTAAAGGTTAATTAACTGCTACAATATATCTACTATTTCCTATAAAATTATGACATAATATTATTATTTATTCAATAGGAAAATTTGCAAAACTAATCGGACGAAGTATACAAACACTAAGGTCATGGGATAAACAGGGAAAATTAATTCCTGCTTATCGGGGTAAAAGTGGACATAGAATGTATAG
>WGBH01000299.1 GCA_015494435.1 Thiotrichaceae bacterium
GTAATGCTTTTTTATCAACTAAATCAGGGTGACTAAAAAAGGCTTCAGTTGAAACTTCAAACATTCCATGATCAGAACAAGCCGCTAGATGATGCTCCGTTCTGCTGGAAAACTCATTGGTTTTTGCAAAAACAGCATAATTATTCAATGCTTTTTGGGGTAGGAAGCCTTGTTTTTTCTCAAGATTATCACATGTTTCTTTGCCTTTTATGGGTCTAAAATCAATAACAAGGCTCAATATATAATTACCTTCCTTAGCAGAACTTAAATTTACAGCCTCTACTGCCTCTTATTCTTGAACTAACAAAGTCCTGCTTAAATAAGCTTTTCAAAGCATCAGCTTGCCAGATTTTACAAACTTCAATTTTTCTTACACGTTTTTGTGTTTGGAGTTCTATTGTTGGCGCATTTGGAAGAAGTTTTGCGACTTCATCAGCAGTGCGTCGTAGGCGGTCGATAGACGTAGCGCCAATACTGAACCATGATCGTTGTTCTCCCGAACCATTGCTCATGACTTATGAGAATTTAGGAAAAAGACAACGGGCATGTAGTGATCTAAATAAAATCCCAGACCTCATCAAAACTTTCATCTTCATCATCAGCGGCTAACTCTTCGACTAATTTGTAATAACAAAAAGCAAAAATTCCCATAGATTCATCTATTTTGGTTAGTTGGACTTTTTCTTCACGAACGCCAAATTGTAAGCTTAAAATATCTTCTACCTTAAACATATGCCCTGGTAAGATGAGGTTAGCTTGTTTGCGTACCCCTTCAATACTTGGGAAAAATAGACCTTCAACGGGCAATTTTTGTGTTAGTTGGCGGTTTTCAACTTTGTCGATACGAATGGACATCGCTTTAGGGGAAAGTAATTCTGCTCCAAAACAAAGACCTTTTTTGCCACGATAATAATCCATCCAGCGGATCACTAATATTTGCCATTGATCTGACTCATCGGCTGGGTCTTTTATCGCTACAATTTCACCGATTCGTGCCGAGGTGGATTCTTTTTCTTGCTGACAAAGCCCATAACCACCTGTGCTACTGTCTTTTATTTTCCATATTTGTATTTCAACATTATGCTCTTCTTCAAGGGGTTCAACCTCTAGATCAACCCAAGGGCTGGTAACCGTTTCACCAAAATTAAGTTGCTCATAGATATCATCCTCTTCCGCATTTTTTATTATCATAGAATCAGTTTGAGTACAGCGCACTACTTCTATGACCTCTTTTAAGCGTATAACTAAGCCTGCTTTGTCATCACGCTTAAAACGCTTATATTTACGACTACGCGCAGTGGTTAAAACATCCACAAGACGTTTAGCTAAACCATGGTTTAGCATTGGATAGGTGTCACTTAAACCAAGTGTTTTATCGGCGGTTATTTCGATAAAATGCTTTAGAATTTTAATAACATGCGAGAGGTCGATAATACGACTGGTTGCTGAACTCACGCTGTCACTTACAGGCATTAAGGCTGCAGGTTCATCGCTATTTAATAAAGCAATGTGGGCGTATTTTCCTTTAATATTATCGGCATTTTTTAATATTCTTACTGTTGAAATAACTTGTTTATAAAATGCCTCTAATCGCGCTATTTCCCCTTGTCGTAAACTATTAGGGGCTGATAGTGCAATTAGATGCACAAATAGATAATGCGCTTCAATAGAGAATTTTTCTGCGTGTGCATCACTTTTATCAGGAACAATTTGTGATTCGATATTATGTTCACAGGCAAATAAATACAATTGGTGTATATCGTGCCAGATATTCGCTTTATTTTTATTGTAGATGCTGTAGTTATTAATCACCGAACCGCTCATATATTTGATAGAGCGTCCAATTGAAACCAGTAATTTCTTGGGTATTAGCGGCCCTTTGGTTAACATATCTAAGGTTGCTAACTGGTAAAGCCCTGCCAGTTCTAGTTGTAGAGCCTGTTTTAAATCAAAAACTTTTTGACTTCTTTCTAGTAGGGGAAAGGATCGACTGGAGAAGTGTCGATTTAAATTATCCAGTGCAATATTCACAAAAGGCAACAAAATATCTCCTATTTCAATACGAATAGGAGCAGGTAAAGGCTGCTGGTTTAGGGCAACTAATACTTTATAGAGGCGTTTTGTCACCTCCCCCATATTGGTTAAAGGAAGATCATTGACCCAGTTGCGTGCTTGGGCTGCGGAATGTGGAATAGCATTTTTATTAGAAGATGGCATTAGATTGCTCATAATTATCACTCAGTCCATCACCAATTATTTATACCACTAGTACGACAAATAGCAGATACAAATAATGGTTTTATTATTTATATTTAAAATCGTTTAAGACTAAATTCTTAGCCTTAAATTTTATCAGTCATTGTTAAACCTATGTGCGTAAAGAGGCATAGCATTTAGGTCACACTCTGAGCTGTTTTATTGTAGATTGGATAAGCGGTAGGAACTTCAATAATTTGTACTGGAAAGATATATAATGCTTATCCATTTTTACTATAAAAATATAGATTTTATGGCTTAGGAAATTCATTATTTTAATTAGATGATAATAGTAGCAGTTCAGCACTTTCTATACGATAGTAACCTTAGACCGTTTGCCTGAAACCTCCCGTACTAATTTTGGCACCAGATAGCCAGAGAGCCTATTTTTTAATTGTTCCATAATAAAAAGTGCTTTTTGTTGTTGAGTATCAAAATGTGCGGTGCCTGAGACTTTATCCAATAAATGTAAATAATAAGGTAAGGTTTGATACTGAAATAAAACATGGCTTAAATTTTCTAAGGCTTCCACGCTGTCATTAACACCTTTCAGCAAAACTGATTGATTGAGTAAGGTAGCCCCTGCACTCACTAATGTACGCAGTGTATTTCCCACTATTGCATCAATTTCATTGGCATGATTGGCATGAATAACCACTACTTTTTTTATTTTTAATGAAGCAAACCATTTTAAGAAATCCGTATCGATACGTTGCGGTAATACAATAGGAATACGTGTATGGAAACGAAGTGTTTTAATATGGGGTATCTCTGCCAACTGTTGGCATAATGAAAATAAACGTTGATCGGATAAAACAAAGGGATCGCCTCCACTAATAATCACCTCATAAAGACTAGGATCATTTTTAATAACATCAATCGTTTGTTGCCAGTTATTTTTCATAGGATTTAATTCAGAGTAAGGAAATTCTTGGCGAAAACAATAACGGCAATGTATTGCACAGACTCCCGTGGTGACGACTAAGGCACGTCCTTGGTACTTTTGTAATACCCCAGGTGATAATGACGCGTCTAAATCTCCCACGGGGTCAGAGATATAGCCTTTAACAACAAAGGTTTCATCTTCTATGGGTAATATTTGTTTAAGCAACGGATCATCCCAGCATCCTTTTTTTATTTTATTAGCATAGCCAAGTGGTACTAATAATTTATGTTTTTCATGCGCTTGATGTATTTTTTGAAGGTTTTTTGTAGGAAGTTCTAAATAGTTGATCAATATTTCAGGATCACGAATTGCTTGACCTAAACACTGTTGCCAATTGTTTTGCTGAGTTAAAGATTTATTTTTAATACTAATACCAGTTATCATACGTGCCTTATTTTACTGAATGATTGTTTTTAAGGAATTCTCATTTCTAATTGCTTCGGAGGAATATTTTACATGGCAAATTATAATACCAATGAGTTTCGTAGTGGTCTCAAATTTATCTTAGATGGCGATCCTTACACTATTGTTGAAAATGATATTGTAAAACCCGGTAAGGGACAGGCATTTAATCGTGTGAAAATTCGGAATCTAAAAACAGGTCGAGTGATTGATAAAACATGGAAATCAGGTGAATCGGTTGAAGCGGCGGATGTGATGGAGGTTGAAATGGAATATCTCTATACCGACGGTGAGTTCTGGCATTTTATGGAGCCTAGCACCTACGAGCAACATGCCGCCGATAGTCATGCTGTAGCCGATGTTCTTCAATGGTTAAAAGGACAAGAAGTATATCAAGTAACGTTGTGGAATGGGACACCTCTAAGTATTGTACCCCCTAATTTTATTGAATTAAAAATTACTGAATGTGCCCCTGGCGTACAAGGGAATACCGCGCAAGGTGCGACTAAGCCTGCGGTAGTCGAAACAGGTGCTACAATTAAAGTGCCTTTATTTGTAGAAGAAGGGGAAATGGTAAAAATTGATACTCGTTCAGGCGAATATTTATCGCGTGCTAAATAAAATTTTAGCAGTGAAAACAATAATAGAAATGTTTTGATGAAGCAGTGGAAACCAAATGCAAGCCTGACCATATTGAAGCAACGTGCTCAAATGTTGGCAGATATTCGTAACTTCTTTATGCAACGGAATGTATTAGAAGTAGAAACCCCTGCCTTATCGCAAGCTGCAAATAGTGATCCTTATATTGAGTCATTTTCATTGGATAAAGGACAGCGTTTTCTGCATACCTCACCAGAATATGCAATGAAACGTTTATTGGTCGCAGGCAGTGGTGATATTTACCAAATTTGCAAGGTTTGGCGTAAAGAAGAAGCGGGAAGCTATCATAATCCTGAATTTACTTTATTGGAATATTACCGAGTAGGATTTGATTATCGGCAATTGATGCAGGAGGTTGAACTTTTAATCACACAGCTATTAATGCCAAAAAAATCTGCTAAATATTACAGCTATCAGCAACTCTTCATTGAATTTCTACAGCTTAATCCCCATAAAACAGACCGCTTCTCATTAATTGCTTGTGTAAAAAACAAAGTTCCTCAGCTAGAAATAGGCGATGAAGCCAGTTGGAACAAGCAAAATTTACTGGATGTTTTATTAACACATTATCTTGAACCTTTATTTGATAAGGACTGTTTAACTTTTTTATACGATTACCCTGTTACTCAATCAGCTTTGGCAAATATACGGCTTGCAACAAAGGGAGCAAAAGGAACAGAGACTGCTGTAGCAGAACGTTTTGAGGTTTATCTAGGATCTATTGAGTTGGCTAATGGTTATCAAGAATTAACAGACGCCAATAAAAATGCACAAGTTATAGCAAAAGAATTAGAACAGAGAAAACAGCAACAACAACAAGAATTACCTAAAGATCGGCGCTTTTTAAAAGCGATGGAAATGGGGATGCCAAGAGCTTCAGGTGTTGCTATTGGTCTGGATCGACTTTTAATGTGTATTGCTAAGCAAGATAAAATAGAACAAGTAATTAGTTTTGCTTGGGGTAGGGCATAGTATAATATGCCCGTTTTTTAAAACTGAGTTTTAGTATAGATTCAGATAAAATTTATATAATTGGAGTAAATTGTGAATTTTTTCATTTCAGATGCAATGGCAGAAAGTGGACAAGCAGTAAACGGTGGCGGAAGCCCCTTGCAGTTGATCATAATGATTGGTATTTTCTTTGCTATCATGTATTTTATGATTATTCGTCCTCAATCAAAAAAAGCAAAAGAACATCAAGAATTATTGGATAGTTTAAGAAAGGGTAATGAAATTGCGACTGCCAGCGGTATTTTAGGCAAAATACAGAAAATTGATGAAAATTTTATTCAACTTAAGATAGCAAACGATACCATTATCACTGTTCAGCGCCATGCGATTGGATCTCTTATGCCCAAAGGCACACTAAAAAATCTTTAAAAACAATAAATAAAAATGGGACAATCTCAATGAATCGATATCCTTTATGGAAGTATTTGCTGATCATCAGCATTACGGTGCTAGGTTTTCTATATGCTTTACCCAATCTTTACCCTTCCGACCCTTCATTACAAATAACAATGGAAGATCGCTATCATTTTAACGGTAAAGAGTTGAAAAATATCCAAACTGCCTTGACAGAGGCTAAAATAGTAGTCAAAAGGATTGATTCAGAGAACAATAAACTGATGGTACGTTTTAACAATACCGATGATCAGTTTGCCTCTGTTGATCCGATTAAGGCTGTATTGGGTAAAAATTATATAACAGCTTTGACGCTTGCACCGACCACGCCTAGCTGGCTTAAATCATTCAACGCATTACCTATGTACCTTGGTCTTGACTTACGGGGAGGGGTTCATTTTTTAATGGAAGTCGATATGAAAACTGCCATTAATAAGTCATTAGATCGTTATCGCATTGAGTTAGGAAGTTTTTTACGAGATAAAAAACTACGTTATCTTGGCGTACTGCGTGAAGATAATGCGCTGATAATTAAGTTTGAAAATGAAGAATTACGCGCTAAAGCATTAAAAGCACTAAAACGGGAATATAGTATTGCAAGTTCTCTGTTAGAGTTTAAAGAAATCCCTGCTGAAAAAGGGGTTGCCTTAAAAGTGACACTGACAGAGATTAATATTAATAATACCAAGCGTTTTGCATTACAACAAAATATTACCACCTTGCGTAATCGTGTTAATGAGCTAGGCGTGAGTGAACCTATTATTCAACAGCAAGGATTAGAGCGTATTGTAGTTGAATTGCCAGGAGTTCAAGACCCAGCCGAAGCAAAGAAAATTTTAGGTGCAACCGCAACTTTGGAGTTTCGTATGGTAGATGAGGAAAATGATCCTTACCTAGCACAATCATCTCGACGTACTCCTGTGGGTGATAAATTGTTTATGGAGCGCAACGGGAATCCCATTTTATTAAAAAGAAAAGTCATATTGACAGGTGATTATATTACAGGGGCCAATCCTGGTTTCGATAGAAATCAACGCCCTTCTGTCACGATTACCTTAGATGGTAAAGGGGCTAATATTTTTGCTAGAGAAACAGGTAAAAATATACAAAAACTAATGGGGGTCGTCTTTATTGAACACAGAAAAAAGAATAAAAAACTACCCGATGGAACAATAATAAGCAAAACGATTAAAACACAAGAAGTAATTAATGTTGCACGTATTCAGGATCGTTTGAGTAAACGTTTTCAAATTACGGGCTTGGATTCAACCAAAGAATCCAATAGCTTAGCCATATTATTGCGTGCAGGTGCGCTAGCAGCACCCGTTTATATTGTTGAAGAACGGACAATCGGTCCTAGTTTAGGCTCTGATAATGTGGTTGATGGTAGAAATGCAGTAGTTATTGGCTTTCTATTTGTCTTGATCTTCATGGTTATTTACTATCGCGTCTTTGGATTAGTTGCCAATATCGCATTAACACTTAATCTAGTTTTGATTGTTGCTGTTTTATCAATGCTTCAAGCAACACTCACATTACCTGGTATTGCTGGTATCGTACTAACGGTAGGAATGGCAGTGGATGCTAATGTATTAATTTACGAACGCATAAAGGAAGAGCTACGCAATGGAGTAACACCACAGACAGCTATTCAATCAGGATATGATAAGGCATTTTCCACCATCGCAGATGCTAATATTACGACTTTAATTGCGGCTATTGTTCTCTACGGTATGGGAACAGGACCTATAAAAGGTTTTGCAATTACTTTGATGATTGGCATTGCTTCATCCATGTTTACAGCCATTATGGGAACACGTGCAGTGATTAATTTAATTTACGGTAATAAACGTATTAAAAAGCTACAGATTGGGGGTGGATTATGAAGACTCGACCAAACAAACAAACAAAACAGCATAACTTTATGGCATATCGCCGTTTTGCAATCATGTTCTCTACCCTTCTTATTTTAATTTCAATTGCTTCATTGGCTATTCGAGGATTGAATTTGGGGGTTGATTTTACAGGTGGCTCAGTAATAGAAATTGGTTATCCTCATACTGCAAATGTGGATGAAATCCGTTCTGCTTTGAAGAAAGCAGGTTATGAAGCCTCAGTGCAATCCTTTGGTTCTGATAAAGATATCTTAATTCGTCTTGCACCAGATAATGAAAGTCATAATAAGGACAATATTAGCCAAAAAATATTGGAGGTATTGGAGCAACAGACTGCTGGAGTCAAGATGCGCCGAGTTGAGTTTATAGGACCACAAATTGGTGATGAGCTAAGAGATCAAGGTGGAATTGCAATGCTATTAGCACTCGCTGGCATTCTTATCTATGTTACCTTACGCTTTGAATTCCGTTTTTCAATAGGATCTGTTGTGGCGCTGATGCATGATATTATTATCACCTTAGGCTTCTTTTCTGTTCTGAGCGTCGAATTCGATTTAACCATCTTAGCAGCAATACTGGCAATTATAGGCTATTCCCTCAATGATACCATTGTGGTCTTTGATCGTGTGCGTGAAAATTTCTTGAAAATACGCAAAGCAACTACAGAGGAGTCAATTAATACCTCCATTAATCAGACCTTGTCAAGAACCATTGTCACCTCATTAACAACCTTATTAGTATTGCTCGCATTATTCCTCTTTGGGGGTGAAATTATCCATGGTTTCGCTCTGGCAATGATTGTTGGTGTGGTTATTGGGACTTATTCCTCTATTTATGTCGCAAGCAGCTCTCTTTTGATCATGGGCGTTACTCGTGAGGCATTATTACCCCCAACACCTGATGAATCCGAAGAAATTGAGCAAATGCCATAAGGAAGTTCTAAACCATGAATCTAGCAATATTACCTTACCTTTTATCCCTGTTTGAATCGTCTCAATCCTTGCATAGAGTGACTATGCCCTTTTTTAGAGATAGTTTGTCAGGTTATTTACTATATTTCACATAAAAAATATTAAAATAATATGTAGTAAAAATAATACGTTTGTATAATGCATATTATTTTTTTGTGTTTTTTACAACAAAAATTTCATTTTTGCACAGCATTTGTACTATACTTCTCCCATAACCTTTTTTTAATTACATTAAAC
>WGBH01000300.1 GCA_015494435.1 Thiotrichaceae bacterium
AGGTACGCCAGTGAAATCCTGCATCAAAACACGCGCTGGCATGTAGGCAATTTCGCGGGGTTCATCGGAGGGTTTGCGGTTAATCAAGGCTAAAATATCTTCGCGGGTCACATTCACGCCATCTTCGCGGCGCAATAGGTTTTCCAGCAATATTTTCAGTGAATAGGGCAGGTGAGAAGTATCGCCTGCGGCATCCAATTTGTAGTAAGTATAAGCCTTACCATCCACGTTTAGTGTGTTTTTTGCATCAAATGTATTGCTTGATTGGTTGCTCAAGGTGCGCTCCTCAGTGTGTCTATAAATAAGTTGAGCGACACCATACCAAAAGAGCGATTTTATGCCACTACGGGCGAGCTACAATGAAGACTGTAATAAATCACACCATACAAAGTCTAAAAACCTACTATGGTTATGCCTCACTTACATCGGCCTATACATTTGAGGGTATATGTAAAAGATATATAATAGGGAGATAATAAAAATGGGATATGCAATTGATAAAATTGAAGGAATTGGTCCTAGCTATGCGAAGAAACTTGCGGCTGCAAAAATAACAAATACAGATCATTTTCTAACTTTATGTTGCGATAAAAAAGGACGCAATAAAGTTTGCGAACAAACAGGAATCAGTGATAAACTTATTCTAAACTGGGCGAATAAAGCTGACCTTATGCGTGTAAATGGTGTGGGCGGACAGTTCTCAGAATTACTTGAAGCTGCTGGCGTTGATACTGTAAAAGAATTGCGTAATCGTAGAGCAGACAACCTTGCTGACAAAATGGCAGAAGTGAATGCTGTTAAAAAGCTTTGCAAAACAAGTCCATCGGAAAGCGTAGTACAAAAATGGGTTGACCAAGCAAAAACAATGAACCCTGTGATTACACACTAATCTAGTTTGTGATTGATGGTAAAAAGCCGTGTCTTAGGACGCGGCTTTTTTTATGCCCCAAAGAGCAATTTATGCCACACCCCGTCACTTCGTAACACCCCTCTAACCCAGTCCCTAGGGGAGCCTCTCCTGCTTCGCAATTCACCTTCAGGGGAATGTTGTGATTCCCCCTTCATGATGAAAGGCTGGGCGCGTTAGCGGTCGGGGTAGTTTGAAAGGTCTTGAGTTGCTTCTTTTTTGAGTTGTTCCCTGCGAGCTTTATTGCTTTGTTTTTTCGCATCAGCTTTCTTGCCCCGATTTGTAACAGTAATGGCCCTTACCATGCTTTGCACCATTATGCTCAGTCTTTTTCACTTCGTTAGCCATAGGTTATATGGTATAAGGTTAAGGTGTTATGTGCAATACATTGCAAGTTTTTTCTTGCTGTTGTAGAGGCGACCTCTATACTTCGCATACAGGCAGGTAATTCCTGATACGTGCTTTAAGTGCTCCCTTCCATCGGTTGGCTATGAGCTTAAAGAACTCGGCGTAGCAGGGTCTGTCATCAGTTAAAAGGTTCCACCCCTGTGATAAGAGCTCAAGGAGCTCTTCCTTTTCGGAGGATAGCAGGGGTGGTCGTTTTTTACCTATCGAAGGTATTCTGTTTCAAGCTTAATATTGCCCCTATAAACTTGATACCAATCCGTATCGTTAAGTTCATACTTGCGGAATACTCCCCAGCAAAATAAATCAACAGCTTGAAGCCCGTGGCTATTTTGTGAGCTTTCATGCTCGATGCGTAGTGTTGCATTGAGAGGCATCATGGCTTGAAGCTGATTTTCTACATAAGCATTAAAATCCCTGATTTCTTCCCTATTTTCACATTTATCCACAACTAAACGCACATCATTAACAGTTTCCAAAGGGATTTTTTCTAAAATGAATCGTGCTAAAAAATTGTATAGCTTTTTCTTGCCGACTTTGCTTGCTAAATGTTCAACAACACGACCTTTATTAACCGCTACACTATAAATTGACCATCCTGAAGAGGGAAGGTTACGGTGCCAATATTTTTTAATGGTTAATGAAGTGCCTGTTCCTTTTAGCTCATGTATGGTGCGGCTTTTATTTTTATGGTTCAACTTGTTTTTAAGGGTTCTTTTTCCAGCTACTTTTAAGCCTTGAACAATACTATTGTTTTCACAAACTAGAATAGTGATAACAAACTTATTTGAACTACCCTTTTTATGCTTATCAAAACCTAAGTCTCCTGACTCATCAAGAAATATAATCATAGTTCAATCTTATCAATCTCCTGCATAATGCGATGGGTTTCTGTGAGAGCGACGATGATTTTTTGATAATGTAGGATGTCGTCAAACGACAATTTCCGACCTATACGGTCTTTTAGCCATTTCTGTGCGGGTTGATAGCCGCCGATATAGAACTCCCAAGCAATCAGCGGCACGCCATCGAAATACTGCGTGTCGTTTATCCAGACTTTGCCGATTTCCTCATGTTCACTATTGCCGTCATTCCCGTGCAGACGGGAATCCATAGGCTCATAGCCTTTGCTGGTTTTAGTCATTTTTCGGGTGACGATATTATCGCCATCTTTGGGATAGCTGGTGATGTAGTTTTCAACGGCGGGCGATTCAAGCAAATGGATTTGCCGTAATTCACCACCTAGCTTGACCAAAGCCCAAAATTTATCGGCATCTTTGGGATATGGAATGCGTGGAAAGTCGATTTTAAGGAACTCTTTGTAGGTTTCACGATAGTTAGGGCTATGCAACACGGCATAGATATAATCCAGCAGGTCGATAGGGGCGAAGGTGTCGCCTGTTTCGTCATTCCCGTGCAGACGGGAATCCACTTCTTGTTTAGGTGTCGCCATTGATGGATACCCGCCTTCGCGGGTATGACGGGCTTCTTCTTTTTCAGGCACAAACTGCAAACCCAAACCTTTAGCAATGCTTTCCACGATTTCAGGGTCTAAATTAGGCTTACGCTCCAAGCTTTCACCCAAGCTTTCACCCAAGCTTTGTTGTTTGTCTCTTTTGGGGTAGAGGTATAATGGAAATATATAATTTCGGTCATAAGCACTGAATGCTTTATGTGCAGTCACCCTTACAGAAACATATGCACCTAACTCTTCTTTGTTTGTACGCGGCATAAGTAAACAAATATTATTTTCGTGGGTCATATGTTGCATAACATTATTACTAGCCCTTCGTAAAAGTTTAGGGTCAAAATATACAAATTGATTGTCAAATGGTCGGTATAGGATTGAGTTTACTTTATTGCTAGAGTATGATGTTTCTAGTAATTTTGAAGATAACTTAAACCCAGCAGAATCTTTACTTAAAGTATCCTTTTCGACAAAGGCGTTTTCTACATTTTGAATTAACTGTTTTTTCGAGATGTTAATAAATAAGGTATCTTTACCTGTTTCAACTCCAGTATTTGTAACTTCAAATAATTTTTGGGGCTGTCCCAGATAACTAGGATAAGTTATCATGAGGGGCAGTATGAGGAAGAGTCGATTAAG
>WGBH01000301.1 GCA_015494435.1 Thiotrichaceae bacterium
CCCTCTTAATCTGAATAATCCGATTACTGTTCAGGTTTTAGGTATTTGTTCCGCTTTAGCGGTTACGGTAAAATTGGAACCGGCTGTTGTTATGTCCTTGTCGGTTTTGTTTGTATTGGCATTTGCCAATGTGATTATTTCACTGTTAAGAAATACGATACCTTCACGAATAAGAATTATTGTCCAATTAGTAGTCATTGCTGCATTGGTAATTCTAGTTGATCAGGTATTAAAAGCCTTTGCTTATGATGTTAGCAAGCAATTATCTGTTTTTGTAGGATTAATTATTACCAACTGTATCATTATGGGGCGCTTAGAAGCATTTGCTTTAGGAAACAAACCCTGGCCGTCTTTTCTTGATGGAATTGGTAATGGTGCAGGTTACGCTATAATACTTATTATTGTTGCTTTTTTTAGAGAACTTTTTGGCTCAGGAACCGTTTGGGGAATTGAAATTGTTCCCAAAGGATTTTATGATTTTGGCTATGTAAATAATGGTTTAATGATTTTGCCTCCTATGGCTTTGATTGTTGTAGCCGTTATTATTTGGGTACAGAGATCAAGAACCACTGAATTAATTGAATCAAAATAATCTAGACAACTATGGAAGATATTTTAAATATATTTGTCAAGTCAATTTTTATTGACAATATGATATTTGCCTATTTCTTAGGCATGTGTTCGTACCTTGCTGTTTCTAAAACAGTGAATACCGCAACAGGTTTAGGAATTGCCGTAGTATTTGTATTGGGAATTACTGTTCCGGTAAACTATTTAATTGAAAACTTTTTATTGAAAAAAGGTGCATTAGAATGGTTACTTGGTGAAAGTGCTGCAAAAATTGATTTGGAATTTTTAAGTTTTATCATGTTTATTGCTGTTATTGCCTCCATGGTACAACTGGTAGAGATGATTGTTGAAAAATTTGCTCCGGCTTTATATTCTGAGTTAGGTATTTTCTTACCACTTATTGCTGTTAACTGTGCAATTCTTGGGGGTGCTTTATTTATGCAAGAAAGAGAATATACTTCTATTGCCGAAGCAACATCATTTGCTTTAGGCTCCGGTATAGGATGGTTCTTAGCTATTGTAGGTATTGCCGCAATTAGAGAAAAAATTAAATATTCAAATATTCCTGCACCCCTTCGTGGAATTGGTATCACTTTTATAATTACCGGTTTAATGGGAATTGCTTTTATGAGCTTTATGGGAATTAAATTATAAACTTTTAGATTTATTACAATGATATTTTTAAGTGTAAATACAACAGTTATCGGCATAAGTATAGCAGTTTTCCTGATTATTATATTGCTTTTGGTTGCCATTCTTTTGTATGCAAAAGCAAAACTTTTACCATCGGGTGAAGTGAAAGTTGTCATTAATGACGATAAAGAGCTTACGGTTTCACCGGGCAGCACTTTGCTTTCTACATTGGGTAATGAAAAAATCTTGCTACCTTCTGCCTGTGGTGGGGGTGGTACTTGCGGAATGTGTAAATGTCAGGTTGTTGAAGGTGGTGGAGATATTTTACCTACCGAAAAGCCTTTCTTTTCACGTAAAGAACAGCAGAATAACTACCGTCTTGCTTGTCAGGTGAAAGTTAAGCAGGATATGAAGATTGAAATACCCAAAGAAATTATGGGTATTAAAAAATGGGAGTGTGAAGTGGTATCTAATCACAATGTGGCTACATTTATTAAAGAGTTTGTGGTTAAATTGCCAGAAGGTGAACACCTTGATTTCCGTTCAGGCGGATATATACAAATTGATGTTCCAAAGATTACTGTCGATTTTAAAGACATGGATATTGAAAAAGAATATCATGAGGATTGGGATAAATTTAATATGTGGGATTTAAAAATGGTGAATCCTGAGCCTACTTATCGTGCCTATTCAATGGCAAATCATCCTGCCGAAGGAAATATCATCATGTTAAATATTCGTATTGCTACTCCGCCTTGGGATAGAGCTAAAAACACTTTTATGAATGTGAATCCTGGTATTTGCTCTTCTTATATTTTCTCTCGCAAACCGGGTGATAAAGTTACTATTTCAGGACCTTACGGTGAATTTTTTATTAAGGATACTGATCGTGAAATGATGTTTATAGGAGGTGGTGCAGGTATGGCACCCATGCGTTCGCATATTTTTGACCAGTTTCTTACAAAAAGGACTAAGCGAAAAGCTACTTTCTGGTATGGCGCACGTTCAAAACGTGAAATTTTCTACGAGGATCATTTCCGAAAAATTGAAGATGAATTTGATAATTTTAAATTTACTATTGCACTTTCCGAGCCAATGCCGGATGATAACTGGGATGGTCCGGTTGGGTTCATCCATCAAGTAATTTTTGATGAGTATTTAAAACATCATGAAGAACCAGAAGAAATAGAATACTATTTGTGTGGTCCTCCAATGATGAATGCAGCTGTAACAAAAATGCTCTATGACCTTGGAGTTCCCGATGAAATGATTGCGTATGACGATTTTGGTTCATAAAAAAAATAATAATTAGTGTGAAATGCCGCAATTTTATTGTGGCATTTTTTTATTAAAGTATTTATTTTTGTAATTTTTATAATAATGAAAAAAGTATTCTTATTTTTTATATTTGTATCTGTTATTGTTATTTCTTGCAATAATAAACAAACATATTATAAACTTGCAGGTTATGCTCAGGGAACTACCTATCATATTACCTATCAGGGAGCAGAGGAATATTCAGCAGAAATAGA
>WGBH01000302.1 GCA_015494435.1 Thiotrichaceae bacterium
ATCTTAATACGTAAATATTTATCATTAAAAAAAGCGTTGAAGCTAAGCGAAAAATAGTATACTTAGAATTTACTCGCCTAAATATGACTTAAAAAATAAGTTATCCTAATAACAATACTAAACTGTTAAAATTTTATGCCTAAAGCGTTTTTTAAAAAATATTCACCCAATCCGAAACAATTAAAAAAAAATAAAGCGTTAAATATTTTAGGCGGTCATTTGTATCGTGAAAGTCTATGGCATCTTAATCGCCACTCTGTTGCCAAAGCTTTCGCTATTGGACTGTTTTGCACTTGGCTTCCCTTTCCCTTTCAAACGGTTATTGCAGCCTCACTGGCGGTTTATTTTTGCGCTCATATTCCTTTGTCAGTGGCGTTAGTTTTTGTGACTAATCCAATTACTATTCCACCGATGTTTTACTTTGCTTATTGGTTAGGGAATAAGATTTTATTACGAGAGGTGGGGGATTTTAATCTGGAATTAAGTTGGGAATGGTTTACCACAGGATTATTACAGGTTTGGCAACCCTTATTATTTGGTAGTCTTATATTAGGTATTATTTCTTCGGTTTTAGGTTATATTACTATTCAGTTGCTGTGGCGATATAATATCAAGCGTCGTTGGGCAGAGAGGAAAGCACGCCGAAGATTGGGTAAAAATTGATATGTATGATAAACGATGGATAGAAATTAAAACAGATTGGTTTTATCACAAAAGCGAAAGTAGGGCGCAGTTTTGTATTGAAAAACAAAGTTCTGAGCATGGTGCATCATGGGTATTTCGGGTGCGAGTTGATAAAAAAGCATTCTTACCCCCAAGCAGTATGTCGTCGAATACTTACTACGAAGGGTTATGGGAATATGATGTGGCTGAGTGGTTTATTGCTGATCCTTCAACGGGGAAATATATTGAACTGAATCTCGCCCCGACAGGGGCATGGTGGATGATGGTTTTTAATTCGCTTCGACAACGAGCCGAGCAGTCTATGCCTGATTTGAATAGGATTAATACAGGTGGCGTGCTTGAGGATGATTCATGGTCAGCTTTTTTAGAAATACCCGTTGCAGTACTACAAGAGGTATTAGGTAGTCTGGCATTAAAACATAATGTCTGTTTTATTTTAGGGCATCGTCCTCGTGAGTATTTAAGTTGGACACGTTTAGATTCAAAGCATCCTGATTTTCATCGACCTAATGATTTTTTGTTTATGCTTCAATAAGGATAATGTTGGCAATTTCATCAAATAGCTTCTAAAGCTTTATACGGTATTCAATAAACGCTTCATCCCGAATACCTTGTAGCCATGTTTCATAGTCATTTTTATTTTTCTTTTTAGATAAAATTGCCCTTGCCGATGCTCTGAGTGCTTCTCTACTCTTATCGACCATTTTACGTTCTAATACTTGAATGATATGCCAGCCAAATTCTGTTTTTACAGGTTTGCTAATGGCTTTAATCGGGGCTGTTTTTACAATGGAAGCAAAAGCAGGTACATAGCTCGATGGGCTTGACCAACCCAGCTCACCGCCATTGATTGCACTGTTTGTATCGGCCGAATTTATGGTTGCCAAGGTAGCAAAATCGCCACCTGATAAGAGTTGTTGGCGTAATTTATTTGCTTTTTGTCGTCCTTTATTACTGCGATCAGCAATCAGAATATGTCTTGCATTTACCTGTACTTGTAGGTTGTTACTTCCACCTCGTTTTTCAACTAACTTTAAAATATGAAATCCTTTACTATCATGTACCACAGGTGATATTTCACCAACCCCCATTAAACTCAAAACACGTCTGTAGGCTAGTGGTAGTTCATCACTCTTTTTCCAAGAAAGATCATTGCTTGATAGTCCATCTGTTGCAAAATCTTTCTGTTTAAGCAATTGCTGACGTAGTTGTTGTGATTGCTTTCTTGCGCTATTAAATTGTGCTAAAGATATTCCATTTGGAGCGGGAATTAAAATATCTTGTAAATGGTATTCTGCATCTTTATTCAGTTTTGTAGCTTGAGAAAAAATCAGATCAGTCACTTCTTGTTCTGATATCTTAGAGTGGATTCTTGACTGGCGTTGCTTGAGTGCATCAATCATTAGGCGATTACGAATTTCTTCTCGAAAGGTGCTGTATTCAAACCCTTCACGTTGTAACGCTTTTTTAAAATCGGCTAATGATAGTTTATTTTTTGTTGCAATTCCTTCGATGGTACGGTTTAGCATCACATCATCAATTGTAATACCGAGTTCTCTAGCACGTTGAATTTGAATTTTCACTAATACAAGTTGTTCAAGTGCGCGTTTAATTAGCTTTTTATCTGCACTATCAGGAAAGACCGCTTTGAGTCGTTTAGCCTGTTGCAACACACTACTTAACATCACAATATCATTGTTGACGACAGCCGCAATACGATCTAATGATTGCTCAGCCGCATTTGCTGATTGACTGATAACTAATAATGTGCTAAGTAAAAATGAAAAAAAAGCTACTTCAAAGGAGACAAAAGATTTCATTATTAAGAAAATCATCGAGGTTGTATTTAAATTCTTATTTTTCATATCCATATATTTTGTCTTCAAGGAAATTATTTGCTTTATTTCCAAGATTGCCCAATCCTTTTAGCTCAAATTGAAGGAAAACAGCATCATCATAGGTGTTGTTATCCGAGGTTAGATATTTTCTGCCAACAAACCGTGCTTTCAAGCAACAGTTTTGATATTCAATACCCGCTAGTGTCTCCAAATTTCGATTATTCTTCAAGTCATGATCAAGACGTCCTACAATCGACCATGATTTATCGATCGGAGTTGCAAAAGAGACGCTTGCCTGTTCAAGTTCCTTACCAAGACTACGATAAGATAAGTTAACAATTCTATTTTTGTCATCTTTATAATTGAATTGGGTTTCCGTTGCCGTCCATTGTTGTGTTTTAGGCTCCCAAAATGTTGAGGTAGATAAGTGAAGACGGTCATTGAGATTCGCATCTAGTTCAAACGCAAATTCAGATTCTGCGTGCGTTTGTATTGTTTCACCAGGTAGCGTCACTTTTCTATCTTCAAAATAAAAAATTTGACCTACGTTGGCTTGAAATAGTTCTTTACCCGTTTCTCTATTTTGTATTTTTGAGGCGAGGGCAAAGGTTAGGTTATTCGTATCGCCAATACGGTCTTTACCTGTGTAACGATTTTCAGAAAAAAGCTGAGTACTGGTAGAAAAATCTGTTTTAGCGGTATCAAAAACAGGAAGATGGTCTTGAGACCTAAATGGGGTGTAGGTATAAAATAAACGTGGCTCTAGTGTTTGTGTCAGCTTAGTATCACCTAAAGGACGATCAAAAAATAGTCCTGCATCAAGACTAAGCGTTGGTAAACTGCGACTATAACTATTACCTTCAGGATTATTTTTCAAATTGTAATAAGTATGGCGCAAGCCAATCGATGGTTTAAAATACCAAGCAGTATCACCGAATTTTTTACTCGCTTTTAAGCTAACATCAAAGCGCATTCCCGTTGGTGCATTATTTTTTTCAAAATAGCTTAATTCAGAATCAAGTGAGAGTTTAATCTTACTCGCTCCTATTTTAGGTGTATAACGAAGTTTTAACTCAGGCAGTTTTGAATAGGAAGAGTCCGTTGCATCAAGGGTTTGATAATCAATTGATGCAGCGCTGAAATGCCAATTCCTCCCCACTTTAACCACCTCAATGCGACGTTCTAATGCGGATGTGCTAGCGCTTGAGAGTGATTTTCTAAAATCATCCAAGTATTTTTTGTCTGAGACACCTTCTGATTTAATATTAAGGCGAACAGAATCAGAAAGCTTGGAGCTGTGATTGATTTTAAAATAATCGCGCTGGCTATCATCAGATGCTTTATCTCTAGGTAATATCTCATATTCCCAAATACCTTGATGCTGTTGGCTCAAATAGCGAAACTCACCATCAATTTTCAGACCACGTTTGCTAAGATAAGAAGGGGTCAATGTCGCATCGTAATTAGGGGCTAGATTAAAATAATAAGGGGTTGAAATAGCTAAGCCTGATTGTTCCGAGACCTGATAAGAAGGAAAAAGCAGACCCGATTTACGTTGATTATTGAGTGAAAAACTGAGCCACGGCAAATAAAAAATAGGCGTATTACCCACTTTGAAAGTCACATTTCTAGCTGTTCCATGTTCTTCTTCTTGATTTAACTTAATATTGTCCGCCTCAATATGCCAGCTATTAGTTGCAAGAGGGCAAGTAGTATAGGTTGCAGCTTGTAATTCAAGTTGAACCCCATTGGTTTGAATAATTTTTTTACTATACCCATTGGTGCTGGATTTTTTTAACTGGTAACGAACATTATTTAATTCTCCCGTTTGAGAATCGAGCTGGTAATGGATTGCATTACTATCTAGCTGCACTTTTTTGGTTGATAAAGTAACATTGCCATTGGCAATGACCGTATTATTGGTACCATCAAGATTCGCTTTTTGTGCATTTAAACTAAGATCATTTTGCTGAATAATAATATTACCCACTAAACTAGAAACACCACTGCGATTAATCAAACCCGCATCAGCCTCCATGTAAACAGCATCTTTAGTAGGATTGTTTGTTATTTTTTGAGTATTCGATCGTTGTGATACCGCACAAAAAGAGGGAGGGGATTTAGCTTCCACCTGATAAACAAGCAGGCACAGACAAGCCGAAATGAATCGAAGCGTATTATTTGTAGTATCATTATTTTTTTTCACTTGGCTATTATATGATGAGTGGCAATATATTTCAGGTTAAAAAGCTGATGAATGGAGCACTAGACTAGGCATGATGAATCAAGTAATAAAGGTTAATTAACTGCTACAATATATCTACTATCTCCTATAAAATTATGATATAATATCATTATGTATTCAATAGGAAAATTTGCAAAACTAATCGGACGAAGTATACAAACACTAAGGTCATGGGATAAACAGGGAAAATTAATTCCTGCTTATCGGGGTAAAAGTGGACATAGAA
>WGBH01000303.1 GCA_015494435.1 Thiotrichaceae bacterium
AGGAAACTGTGAGGCTTTATTGCGTTTAAGCTAAACGTGTGGACGGGTTTACAAAACCCGTCCAGCGAAGGGAGGGGAGGTAAAACTTCCCTCCCCCTATAATAAAAAATAATTTAGGTACAAAAAAAATTTCTATTTTTGAAGAGGTATGGGAATGGAATTTCTAAACAGCGTTACCAAATAGAAATTTGGTAACGAGAAAAATAAGGTTGTTTTGAACCATGCCCTTATTTTATATATATTTTCAATCCCAAGGAGTGTGTATGAAATTATTTTATTGGTTTCCAAATAATGGCATCTAGCGCCCAAGTTGATAAGATTTTTTCTGGTGGAACTTCTCCATCAGGGCCGTTCCATCGTCCTACAAAAATATAAAGAATATTATGTGTTTTAGGGGCATAACAGATGGTTTTTCCAGAAAGCTCTTCTTGTCCAGCTAAGCATTTTTCAACTTTTCCATAACTGTAAATTTCGCTAAAGAGAGAGCCTAAACGATGACCTAGTTTATTTTTAACTAAGTTATCTTCAATTAAAACAGAATAGATACCCGTTTGATCACTGTTAGGATTAACGGTCATTAAGGTTTTAGCTCCTTTGGCAATGCGAATAACAGGATAAGCTTCTCCTTCTTGGAAGGAGGTTTGTTGTGAGACATTAAAACCATTAAAATCCACAGTAAATCTATGGATATTAAACGGTGTATTAGCATTGATAGGACCTACTTTATCAACGTCTAAAACAATAGCTGTGTCGCTAGTGCTTGAGGAGGATGCTGTTCGGTGTTTATTCATTTCCTGATAATCTTCATCCGTGCCATTGTCACAAGCAGCAATAAAAACAATGACAGTGCTAAATAATAATGCGTTAGTCCATTTGAAAGTCATACCCTGTTCCTTGGTCGTTTATATTGTGGACATTCTCACACAAAGAAGGGGTTAGAACAATCATTAGAGTATCCTTAAAGATCAGTAATTTGTTCCAAGGTGATGTTTTCCTTCTGAAGTAATGCTTGTAAACGCTGTTGATGAATTTTAACGTTTAGCAAATATTCACCTATTGAAGAAATAGATTCACTTAGAATAGCTTTATCTTCATAGAGTTGAGCACGTAGACGACTTTGCTCAGGTGGGAGGATTAGTTGTCCTGAAAAAATATCTTTTGCGAAGGTTTCTCCTAAAAAATCCAATAGCGACTCGATTCCATCACCTGTATGAGCCGATAACCAGGCACGTGTTGGTTTGCCTGAATGTGCAGGGTCAATACGCACGGTATAATCAGATAGGTCAATTTTATTCATCACTTCTATTTGGGGCACATTCTTTGCACCAAGCATTTCAATCACGTTATTAACCTCTTGACGATACATATCACGTTGTTCATCATGACTGTCAATAACGTGCAGTATCAAATCTGCCTCTGCTGTTTCTTGTAAAGTAGCACGAAAGGCAACGACTAAATCATGGGGTAAATCGCGAATAAAACCCACCGTATCCACTAAAATCATGCTTTGTTGATTGCTTAATTCTACGTGTCGTAATGTGGGATCGAGAGTCGCAAAGAGCTGATTTGCGGCATAAACATTATCCTTGGTGATGGCGTTAAATAAAGTAGACTTACCTGCATTGGTATAACCGACTAATGAAACTGTTGGTATTTCTGTTTTTTTACGTAATTGTCGCCCTTGTTCGCGTTGATTGCCCACTTTTTCGAGACGTTTTTTAATTTGCTTGATGCGAATATTGAGTAAACGCCGATCAGTTTCTAGCTGGGTTTCCCCAGGACCACGCATTCCAATTCCGCCTTTTTGACGTTCGAGGTGAGTCCAGCCACGAATAAGCCGAGTTGATATATGTTTAAGCTGTGCCAGTTCAACCTGCAATTTACCTTCATGCGAACGAGCACGCTGCGCAAAGATATCAAGAATAAGGCTAGTGCGATCCAAGACACGGCATTCTAATAGTTGTTCTAGATTGCGTTCTTGGGCGGGGGAGAGAGCATGATTAAAAATAACCACATCTGCATCATAAGCAATAACAGCTTGTTTAATTTCTTCGGCTTTACCTTTGCCTATAAAGAGCTGAGCGCTAGGTCGATAACGCGCACCTTGGATTAAAGCACAGCTTTTTGCACCCGCTGAATGTACAAGTTCCACAAATTCATCAGCATCTTGTGTGTTTTTATTACCACCTAATTTAAGCTGAACTAAAACAGCACGTTCAATACGTTCTTCTTGCTTACTGGATAAATCAAATAGTTCCAATCAATTATTCCTAACAATAGCTTGTCTTTAACTTCCTAAACACTTGAAAGAAATATAAAAAAGCCCCATAAAATTTTAATTTATAGAGCTTTTTATTATCGCTTTTTCAGAGTATTTTATCTCTTATGCGTCGTCTTCATAGGATAATTTAATCGGACGAGCAGGAACGATGGTAGAAATAGCATGTTTATAAACGAGTTGGCTGACTGTATTTCCCAATAAAACTACAAATTGATCAAATGATTCAACCGTGCCTTGTAATTTGATACCGTTAACAAGATAGATAGCAACAGGAATCCGTTCTTTTCTCAAAGCGTTTAAGAAGGGTTCTTGTAGCATGTGCCCTTTAGATGACATTGTTTTTCTCCAGATTTTTTAGGTTGTGGTTATTAAAATATTATTGTAAACAATTGCAATCACTAGCAGATTCATTACTTAATCCTGCGGGGGGGGGTAAATAATAAGTAAATCAATTTTACTGCTTTGTTTGTTGCGATGCTTAGTCGCCGTCCTTGCAGACAAAATAATCTTATCAGGTTTAATCAAACCTTAGGAAGCCCATTTCGTCGGTTATACCGTGCTATGATCCTAAAAAGAGCCTAATTTCCCCGACAATCGACAAAAGGTTATAATGTTGTGCATCATAACGCGAAACCTTCTTTTCAGAACGCAACCATGTCAATTGGCGTTTTGCCAATTGACGTGTGGCGACAATAGCACGGTTTTTCATCTCATTGAAGTCAATATTTCCATTTAGATGACTCCAAGCTTGTCTATAACCTACACAACGCATAGACGGAAGGTCGGAATTTAAATCCCTTCTATCAAATAATTGTTGCATTTCCACCATAAATCCTTCCTTAATCATTTGCTCAAAGCGCAATGCAATACGCTCTTTGAGCCATTCACGATTTTCTGGAACCAAAGCTATTTTTAGTCGTTGATAGGGGAGTGAATTATGTTTTGCCTTTTGATGCAGAGAGGTTAAATTTTCTCCCATTATTTCATAAACCTCAAGGGCGCGTTGTATCCGTTGTGAATCATTAGGATGAATGCGTGCAGCAGATTGAGGATCAATGCTTTCTAATTTTTTATGCATTCTATGCCATCCCTGTTCCATTGCTTGTTGATCAAGCTTTTTTCTAATCTCAATATTGGCAGAAGGGAGCTTTGCTAAATCATTCTCTAAGGCACGGTAATACAGCATCGTGCCACCGACTAGAACAGGGATATTGCCATTGTTGCTGATTTGTTGCATTTCAACCAATGCGTCACGACGAAAATCAGCAGCAGAATAAGCCTGTGAAGGATCAAGAAAATCAATTAATCGATGCGGTGCTTTTTTTAATGTTGCTTTATCAGGTTTAGCAGTACCAATATCCATCCCTTTATAAATCAATGCAGAGTCAACACTGATAATTTCAATTGGAAAATAATCCATTAATTGTACTGCAAGATTAGTTTTTCCAGACGCAGTCGGTCCCATAATAAAAATAGCAGGAGGGAGAGTCTTTTTTGAATCAAGGGAAGGCATATTGTTTCTCATCAGTATCAAAATTATTTCATATACATATTGGCATGATGTCGGCTAAAGTATCACCCACAATGACTGCTATGCCTAAAGTTATGCTGTAAGAATGGTAAACTAAAACAGCTCCTAAATCTTTTAAGACTTCACCCAATTAACTCAATTTGATAGCCATCGAGGCTACTAATTGTTGATTATTGTCCACGCATAAATAGTTTATCCAGTTGCTTAAGATTCAGTTGTGTCCATGTGGGTCGTCCATGATTACATTGTCCACTGCGTTCGGTGCGTTCCATATCGCGTAATAGCGCATTCATTTCAGGAATACTGAGTTTATGATTTGCTCGAACGGAGCGATGACATGCCATTGTAGATAAAATTTCATTGATAGTCTCTTGAATACGCTTACTGCTACCGTGTTGAATTAAATCAGAAAGCACATCTCTTAATAAGCTAGCTGTATCAGCACTTTTTAACAGTGAGGGAACGGCACGTATCACTAATTTTTCTGGTGCAAGACGATCAATAGAAAAACCAAGTTGATTAAAGATATCCGCATATTCAAGCGCATAGCTAGCTTCTTTTTTACTAACTGCCACAGAGCTTGGGACAAGCAAAGGCTGGGAGCGAATCGTATCCTCTGCCATACTTCGTTTAAGATGCTCATAAGTAATACGTTCATGAGCGGCGTGCATATCAACCACAATGAGCCCTTCGGCATTCTCTGCGAGTATAAAAATACCGTGTAATTGCGCCAATGCAAAACCTAATGGCGGTATTTCACCCGTATCGTTGTCATCTGTTTCAGTTTGTAGTGGCAGTGAGTTGGGATGATATCCTTGATTAAAAACAGAGCTACTCGGCAGAAAGGGATTGCTTTCTTGATTCACAACGGGATGCCATTGTGAATACTGTTCAGTTGATTCTTTAACAGGAATATTTAAATGAGTTTGAGCGTTTTGAAACGGATAAGCAATTGACGGGGCATTTTTTATTAAAGGATTCACTCCCGTTGAAGCCATAGGATAGGCATCTTGTTCTGTTGCTTCATTAGGACGAATATCCGCCAATGCTTTGTGTAAGGTACGATAGAGAAAATCATGCACTAATCGCGCTTCACGAAAGCGCACTTCATGTTTAGTGGGGTGAGCATTCACATCAACCTTGTCTGCATCTAGTTCTAAAAATAATAAATAGGCAGGATGACGACCATGATAAAGAACATCTTGATAGGCTTGGCGTACCGCATGAGTGACAATACGATCACGAATAATACGCCCATTGACGTAAAAATATTGCAAATCAGCCTGCGATCGAGAGAAAATAGGCAATCCTACCCAACCCCATAGCTTCAGACCTGCTGCTTCGTATTCAAGATGTAAACACTGCTCCATAAAAGCAGGGCCAAATATTTCTGCTACACGTCGTTCTGAGGAATTACGATCATTGGCCGCTTGCAAATGCAGTACCGTCTTTGTACCGTGTTTTAAGCTAATCGCCATCTGAAAACGACTTAGAGCAATTTTCTTCACCACATCCTCTAAATGACGAAATTCCGTTTTTGGGGTTTTTAAAAATTTACGCCGTGCAGGTACATTAAAAAATAAATCACGCACATCGATAGTTGTACCTTGCGGATGTGAACTTGGTTCAGGGGATTCAAATTCATCGCC
>WGBH01000304.1 GCA_015494435.1 Thiotrichaceae bacterium
CTTTAAGATAGCGTGGGTATTGACGTAGTTCATGCAGGGTTAAGGTATCAAGAAAACCAACAAAAATAAGTGTATTAATATGTTGTGTAATATCATTAAGCGCATCAAGCCACGCGGGATTAATATTGCTTTTAAGCGTCTTTTTTACTTTATGGTGAAGTTTTAAAATAGTATCAAGTTGATCACAAATAGCGATGGCTTTTGCAATCAGTTTGGAGCGGTGTTCCTCTAAATAATCAAGGAAGACTTTTTGCTGATGGCATTGATAATGATCCGTATCAAAAACGAGTCGAAAGGTATTTTTAATAATACTTTGTTTTAGTTCTTCACATTTTCCTGTGATGGCATAGTGAAGACAGTGTTGCCTGATATTGGGGAGATTATTTTTTAAATAATTCACTTCTTTACTAGCAGATAACATCAATAGCTTCAGTAAACCGCTTTGTTGCTGTGCTTTTTCGGCAGAATCAAACAGTTTAATTGCAACGCTATTGCCTTCATCAACAAGTGCTGTCCATGCTTTGATTTTCATCCCCATGCTATCGATCATAATCGTTTCAGGTAGATGACCAAAATCCCAGTTGGTAATGCCTTGTCGCTCTATGTTTTTCTCACCTTGCTTTCGCTTTTTCTGTGCCAGATGCGCGGATGTTTTATCACTTGCAATGCTTTTAATTTGTTCTAAATCACGCCCTGCTTTAATTACCTTATTATTTTCATCCACCACTTCAAAGCGCATCAGCAAATGATCTTCAAAGCGAATTTGTTTCAAAATATTAGCGCTGATTTGCTTACCTGTCATGCGATGTAATTGATGTGCAACATGATTGATAAAACCAGTATCATTAGCTTGAATGGCTTCTCGACAGGCTTTTGCATAATAAGGAGCAGGTACAAATTGTTTGCGTATTTGCTTGGGTAAACTACGAATAAATTGGATAATTTTTTTCTCTATCATGCCAGGCACAAGATATTCAAAGCGAGCCGATTTTATTTGTCCTAAGACAGTAATGGGTATACGCACGGTGACACCATCATCTTTTCGCCCTGGTTCAAAATGATAGCGTAATGGTAATTGCATTCCGTCTATGGTGAGGTGATCAGGGTATTGTAATTGATCTATATGCGAATCATCACGTTGCATCAATAATTCGCGTTTTAAAAACAAGGCTTCAGGGTTCTCTAACTCTCTTTGCTTGCGCCATTTTTCAAAGGCTTTGCCACTATAAATAGACTTTGGTAGACGTTGTTCATAAAAATCATAGAGCGTATCTTCGTCAACTAAAATATCTCGACGACGCGATTTAGCTTCTAAAGTCTCAATCTCTTCAATCAGTCTTAGATTATGCAAAAAGAAGGGGGCTTTAGTATTGTATTCACCATAAACTAAGGCGTGTCGAATAAAAATTTGGCGTGAAATAAGCGCATCAATAACACCAAAATTAATTCGTCGTTGTGCGGTAATGGTTACGCCATAAAGTGAAGTGCGTTCATAGGCAGCGACTTGAGCAGGACGCTTTTGCCAATGCGGTTCACTGTAATGATAGCGTAATAAATGTTTGCCTAATTGCTCAATCCATTGCGGTTGAATCATGGCAACAGTGCGCGCATACAGCCGTGAGGTTTCCACTAACTCTGCTGCCATAATCCATTTGGGTGATTTTTTTCCTAAACCAGATCCCGGAAAGATATAGAATCTGCGTTGATTTGCTCCTAAATATTGATGTTTTTCCTCTTGAAAACCAATATGTCCTAGTAAACCTGTTAATAAACTGCGATGAATAGCATCGCTACTGGCTTTTTGTTGACTTATTTTTAGTTTAGCGTCTTGTAGGCTGAATTGCAGTTGTTTATGTATGTCTAACCATTCGCACAGTCGCCGATAAGAAAGGTATTCTTTTTTACACAGTTTGCGTAAATGATTTTGTGATAGCGCTTTCTTTTTTTGATGAAAATAATCCCATAATAAGAGATAACTCAAAAAATCAGATGTTTCATCTTTAAAACGACGGTGTTTTTCATCGGCAGCTTGTTGTTTATCTAATGGACGTTCGCGTGGGTCTTGAATGGCTAAGGCACTGACAATAATCAGCACTTCACGCAATGCCCCTTCATGATGAGCGGCTAATAACATGCGTCCAAGACGCACATCAATGGGTAACTGTGCAAGTTTTCGTCCAAGCGAAGTGACACGGTGTTTAGCATCGACAGCGCCAATTTCATATAAAAGCTTAAAACCATCACGAATCATGCGCCGATCAGGAGGTTCAACAAAGGGAAAATGTTCTATTTTCCCAAGGTTAAGCGTAGACATTTGTAAAATAACTGAAGCAAGATTGGTACGTAGAATTTCAGGTTGGGTAAATTCATCGCGTCCATTAAAATCTTCCTCACTGTAAAGACGAATTGCAATACCGTGACTCACACGTCCACAACGTCCTGAGCGTTGATTAGCAGAGGCTTGAGAAATAGCTTCAATTGGCAAACGTTGCACTTTTGAACGCCATGAATAGCGTGAAATTCGAGCTAGACCTGTATCAATCACATATTTAATCCCAGGGACAGTGAGTGAGGTCTCAGCTACATTAGTTGCAAGAACAATACGATGCCGACCACTAGGATGAAAAATACGATTTTGTTCTGCGCCAGATAAACGCGCAAATAAAGGCAATACTTCGGTGCTAGGTGGCTCAGATTTCCGTAAGGCATCAGCTGCCTCACGAATTTCACGCTCACCTGAGAAAAAAACCAGAATATCACCTGTCCCTTCGCGACGCAATTCATCCGCCGCATCGACTACAGCGGCTATCATATCGCTGTTTTTACGAGCCTCATTATCATTAATCAATGGACGGTAGCGAATTTCAACAGGGAAGGTTCGACCTGCGACCTCAATAATAGGGGCATTATTAAAATGCTTAGAAAAACGTTCAGGATCAATAGTAGCAGAAGTAATAATGACTTTGAGGTCTTTGCGACGTGGCAATAACCAACTTAAATAGCCAATAATAAAGTCAATATTGAGACTACGCTCATGAGCTTCATCAATAATCAAAGTATCGTATTGATTAAGATAACGATCAGAACGAATTTCAGCTAAAAAAATGCCATCGGTCATTAGCTTGATATAAGTGGACTGATTGACTTGTTCATGGAAGCGTACTTTATAACCCACATAACTTCCTAATTCTGATTTTAACTCTTCGGCAATACGAACGGCGACACTACGAGCCGCTAAACGACGTGGTTGAGTATGTCCAATCAGCCCATCCACACCACGACCTAGTTCTAAGCACATTTTAGGGATTTGAGTCGTTTTACCTGAGCCTGTTTCACCACAAAGAATAGTGACTTGATTCTCCGTAATAACTTTCATGATTTCAGCACGTCTTGCACTAACAGGGAGATGTTCAGGGTATTCAGGGACGGGTAAGCGATCAATTCGTTGCTGACGCCTTATAACCGCAGCAGAAATATGTTGTTTCAGTTGTTGGTATTTTTGATCGGAAAATTTTCGGTAGAGTTGTTGCAGACGGCGATTAAAAGAAAAAATTTGTGGGCGAGGACAAACAACCAGTTGTTGCTTAAGCTGGCTGAGGTATATTTTCTGGTTCCGCTTTATTGGCATCTTTTAATGCTTCCTCGTGCAATATATTTGCTATTCTTTGTTCACCACAACCTTGAGTTGCAGTACAGTTTCGCCCCTGTCGCTTGGCTAAATACATAGCATTATCAGCCGAATTCATTAACATAGCGGGAAAAACAACATCAGTGTTTGACTGATCATGTTGCATAGGATGACAGCTAGAAACACCAATACTCACTGTGAGTACTTCGTATTTTGAATCAGGATGTTTAATACCTAAGCGTTGAATACTAATACGAAATCGCTCCGCAAGCATGAGAGCATTCTCCAAAGATGTATTAGGCAGTAAAACGGCAAATTCTTCCCCGCCATGTCGTGCTGCAAGATCCCCAGGACGACGCGAAATATTGCCTAAACGGCTAGCAACCTGTATTAAACAATCATCACCTTTTGAATGACCAAACCGATCATTGTATTTTTTAAAATAGTCAACATCAATTAACAACATTGAAATAGGTAAATCTTCACGGGTACAACGTCGCCATTCTGTTTTAAAGGCTTGCTCATATTGACGACGATTAGGAATTCTAGTGAGTTGATCTGTATTTGCTTGTTGCAATAACTCTGCTTGTGTTGTTTGCAATTCAAATAATAAATCATAAATATAATTTGAAGCGGCAAATAGACTAAGGGATGCAACCAATAATGCCAACGCCATTATATAATGCTCTTTATCGTCTATCCAAAGCATATAAAGTCCGATGGGTAATAATACCACGCTCATTTGTAGATAGTAGGTAGCGCGTGACAGAGCAAGTAATGGCACAGAGGCGAGTAATACACTTAATAACGAAAGAAATAAAAAACCTTGATAAAGCATTTGCTCTGGAAAAAATAAAATACCAATACTTCCCCAAACTATGTTCATAATAGTGCTGATAGTGACGTATCGACGCGCCCAATAATCAATTCTTTTTTTGCTAGTAACACGCTCCTGATGAAAATTAGTAGTAAGAATCAGCTGATAAATACTAGTTGCAATAATAAGACCAAACCAAATAAACAGATATAATATTTGCTCTTCATTTGTTTGCAAAGAAAGCACAAGAGCAAGAATAATGGCAATCATGCTATTTCCCCAAAAACTAAGCCCTGTTTTTGCATACAAATGTAAAACTTGCTCTTGACGTACTGTAATGAAGGTATCTGATTGAGTCTTATCAAAGTTCACGTATTTCAATTCCAAAAAGTAGGTGATTTCTCCAATGGTAATGGTGGCTGAAGAAAAGCATTAAACGTAAATTTGCTTGGGGGGTACTCAAATTGTTTAATTATTATTCTTTAAAAAACAAATTTTAC
>WGBH01000305.1 GCA_015494435.1 Thiotrichaceae bacterium
GCAACTGTGAAAGATGGGATCATTATTGGCGGTGCAGGTGGAGCAATCGCCGGAATCACTGTCTGGCTGGTACAATACTTACACGGAAAAGTAGTTGAATTTATACACGGAAGACGTGTCTATAATTGGCTTCAAGAAAATACCTCAAATAAGGCAGGTGAAAGACTACGCTCTACGAGAGCTATTGCAAGTTGGAATAACTTAACAGAAGACAGAGTGCGCTATATTTGTAGTATCCACAAGAAGATCTTTCTTTCAACGGGTGAAAAGGAAGATATGTGGAGCATATATGACCGTAAAGAAAAAAGCGTGTATAAAGAAAGAGGTATAAGGCGTTTTTAAATTGTCTCCATTCACTTAATGCAAAATTGAAAAGTGGATCGCTCTAAAGAAGAATATTTCAGGGAAAAGTTTCTCGATGCTATCGTCGCCCAAGGTTCAGGGATTGAGGATATGTTAGTTTTCGCAAAGCGATTCGAATATAACAAAGGCATTAAAGATATATTTCTAAGATGGTCCCGGTTAGGAAGAGAGCTATATTTCGTTAAAAAGGTTGGTTTTGTAAATATTCATATTCGCTCAGAGCCACCAGGTTTTTGGGGGATCTCGAAGAATGTGATAAAGGATTTTCGTGCTGTAAGAGAATATCTTCCGATACCATGCTGGTTTGTCTTATTAGTAGCTCAACAATACGGAAATGACCTGAATGGCTACATACTTGAAGATATCTTTTCGCCACCGATGTTGCAAAAACCAAGTGAACAAGTAGATGCATATAAAATTAACGAAAGAAATCTTGATCAAAACAAGGTTATCTCGTCAACGGAAAAAATAGTTGAGACCTTAATGGATCTGGGGAAGTTAAAGATTGAGAGGAATCAAAAAATTATTAGAAGGCCTAGAAAAACATAGATGAATCATATGAATAGCCCAACAAATCGCTTCACCTGACCGCTATTCCGCTGGCGCTCCATAGCGGCAGGTGAGCTCTGTCGTTATTGCTTTTTAATTGCGGAATACGCCGCAAAAGATATGCTGAAGTTTGTTGCAGGTCTTGAAGAAATGTACATTAGTCAAAAAAGTTGCTGTCTGTGAATTTGTATAATTATTGTGGACTGCCGTGCAAATCTGCATCGTACTTGCTAGATCTGATGCGTAATTCGTGGCGCATGAACGTAAGTGCTGTTTCTGAATAGCCGAGTCCGGCTTCGGAATGGTTGTCTGAAGTCGTTGTTGTTTTTTTGAGTCGGAATGACAAGCTGAGAGCAAGATCAAATAAATGAAAAAAGTTCGTTTGCGCTTATGGGCTTCGAATCACTCTGAGCAATAACAAGTCGCTTCACCCGACCGCCTAACCGCAGGCGGTGTCTGGTCTCTTGAGGCTTTGATGTGAAACAGTTCATCATCAATCTGCCGTGCCCGTCATCCGGCGGCCGGTGAGCTTGGCGTTAGCGACAAAAACGGAAAATCATGCAGAATAGATATGCTGGTGATGTCGGTGATTTCGGTAAATTTGGATTAATAAACAAATTATTTGCTGATACAAAATGGAAAGTGGGAGTAATTTGGTATTTATATCCTGATGAAAATCATAATGATGATGGCCGTCATATAGAATATTTGGAGAGAGATGAATTTATAGCGTGTGATTATAAACTTGCAGAAAAATTGTCATATATAGTTCAAAGCGGCAATAGAAGCGTAAGTGCCTTAGAGAAAATGGGTGTATTGAAGTCCGGTAGTGTTTATTTTGATGAATGCTTGGATTTCTATCATAGATTTCCGGGGCAAACAAAGACAAATAAAAAAAATCGTTCGGTTCTGCGTCAAGAATGGTTGTCAAAGGCAATAGAAAAAACAAAGAATTGCAATGCATTGTTCGTTGATCCTGATAATGGCTTAGAAGTTGAATCATGTCCAAAGATAAATCAAGCAAAATCAGGGAAATACATATATTATTCTGAGGTTAAGAGCCTGTTTGAAGGTAGAGATGTATTGGTTATATATCACCATCTCAACAGGCATAAAAAACATGGTAGTCATAAACAACAAATAGAAAGAAGGGCGAAGGAGTTGAAATTTAGAATTGCCGGAGATAATAAAGTATTTGCCTTACGTTTTAAGCCATATAGCCCAAGAGCGTATTTTATCTTGTGTCGCAGCGGTCGCACAGATGAAATAAGAAATAATCTCAATGGATTCTTGAATCATGCTTGGGGAAGATATTGGGATTCCTACTGTGAAATATGAAAAAATCGCTAATCGGGTAAAGGCGGGGTTCTCCCCCGCCCTCCCCACACCACCCAGCGTGCGGGTCCGCACTGAGCGGTTCACTACGACGGAGCAGGTTCAGTTTTTGCGTATCCTTGTACCTTGAGCCAAATGTCC
>WGBH01000306.1 GCA_015494435.1 Thiotrichaceae bacterium
ATTTTCGATGTTTATTTTTCGATAACAATAACGCAGAAAATCGAAAAATAAACGAGAAAAATATTAGATTTATTGTATCCTACTACTTATGCCAGCATATCTACAATCTCACATTGTGGATCAAATCCTCTTATTCGGCTTTGTAAAATAGCCCTTAGATCTGTTTCATTTTCATTATATAAAGCTTGCTTCAAGGCATTTAAAATACTTTCTATTTCAGACCATGACAACACTTCTTCTTCTGCTCGCATAATGCGTTTATGCCTGGTTTTCGATACATTATCCCCAATCAATAATTCTTCATATAGTTTTTCGCCAGGCCTTAGTCCTGTAAAATGAATTTCTATATCGCCTTGAGGGTTCTCCTTATCCTTAACCTTAAAGCCACTGAACTGAATCATATTCTTTGCTAAATCTAAAATACGCACAGGATCGCCCATATCCAGAACAAAGACATCTCCACCTTTCCCCATAGCGCCTGCTTGTATGACCAACTGAACGGCTTCTTCAATGGTCATAAAATAACGAATAATATTAGGATCAGTAACTGTCACAGCCCGACCTTGACGAATTTGTTCTTTAAACAAAGGGACAACTGACCCTGAAGACCCCAAAACATTTCCAAACCGAACCATAGTAAAACGTGTATCGTGCTGTTTTCCTGAAGCAACAAATCCTTGTAATATTAATTCTGCTAAACGCTTGGTTGCTCCCATAGTATTAGTAGGTCGAACCGCTTTGTCTGTCGAAATCAGCACAAAAGTTTCCACACCACTATTAATCGCGGCCTTTGCACAATGGTAAGTACCAAAAATATTATTCTCCACACCTTCACTGATATTTTTTTCTACCATTGGTACATGCTTATAAGCTGCAGCGTGATAAATAGTTTCCACCTCAAAAGTATAACAAACACGTTCTACACGTCGCTGATTAACAACACTACCTAAGACAGGAACTACTTCAATAGATGATTGCTGTATTCCTCCTAGAAAATGCAGTAATTTTTTTTCTATCTGATATAAAGCCAATTCACTTCGTTCAAATAGAATTATTTTTTTCGGTTCTAAAGAGGCGATCTGCCAGCATAACTTCGAGCCTATCGACCCTCCTGCTCCAGTCACCATCACTACCTTGCCCTTTATATTGGCATCTAATAACATCTTATTTGGGCGAACTGCATCACGACCTAATAAATCAGCAATATCGATTTTTCTAATATCATCAATAGTAATTTTCCCTTGTGCAAGCTCAGAGAGCCCTGGCAAGGTTCGTACTTGAACAGGAAGGGGTTTTAATTTATTAATTAATTCGGCACGACACGACCTAGAAATAGAAGGAATAGCTATTAATATTTCGTCTATTTTTATTTGTTTATTTTCAAATTCAAGCAGTTTTTTTTCTATAGAGTCAGGACTATAAACTTTTAAATCTGATATACTCTTTCCGTGCAAACTTTCATCATCATCAATAAATCCTGCAACGAAAATGCGATCCTCATACTCCAGCGCCCCTGCTAGTTGTACCCCAGCATATCCCGCCCCATAAATAAGAATATTTTTAAACCCTGTATCCTTTGCTTCTCTGGCTTTAACTTGGGCAAAGAAACTTTTTGCCAAAATACGACTTCCACTAACTAATATTAATAAAGCAAACCAAACAATCAGTGGCACTGTTTTTGGCATATCAAAACTAAAAAATATAGCAATTGTTCCCCATAATATAACCGAGAGACTTACCCCTTGAAAAATAAGAGTAAGTGCTTTGATACTGGTATAATGAACAATAACCTTATAGAGTCCTAAAAAAGAAAAAACAGGGATTGTCAGTATAATTGCAATCGGTAAAACCGTCATCAATTGTGTCTGATCAAATAAATACAATTCTTCTAAACGCAAAGAATAAGCAATCCAGATTGAAAGTAATATAGATACAATATCCATAACGATCATCACAGATTGTTTTTTTATCCTTGAAAGCTCATTTATTTTAAGCCCCCAAAAAACAATATTAGTCCTGAAATTCATATTTATTATCTGACTAGAAAAAAGCATAAAAGCTACTCCCTTTCTTTACTAAAAAGCACACTATCGCTTAGCATACAATTTATGATTAACTTTATCTTTTGGGTGTTACTTCCAGATGGAAGGAAGATGCCACAAGCAGATTTAATTTAAAATTTGAACAAAAAACATAAAAAAGAACAATATTTAACTAAAAACCTACAAACAATGTCTCTTTGATTTTATAAAATAACAACAGATTACTAATTAATCTATTAGATTAGTTTTATAGCATAATAATTTACTAACAACTATTGAATTATCCTAAGACTTAATTCCTAACGAACTGTAATACAG
>WGBH01000307.1 GCA_015494435.1 Thiotrichaceae bacterium
ATGATATATCCATGTAATAACGTTTTGGATTTTGGGTCGTGGCTTAAAGCTGTGGTTGGCCAATATATGAGTCATGCATATGGCGTAAGTGACAGCTTTTTAAGTTGTATATTTCTAAGAATTAGAATTATGTATATTAATAACAGCTTTAACCCACTACCCTATATATTTAATCTAGGTGGTGGGATTCGTATTGAAGTGTATTTGAAACTATAGCCATCGATGGTCGATTGTTTAGATCAATGATTTTGGGAGGAATATATTAAAATAGCAGCTCGTATTACGAGAATATCACGAAGCCAATAAAAAAGGCCTTGCAAGAAAACCTGCAAAGCCTTTATTTATCTTGGTGGCTACACCGAGATTCGAACTTGGGACCCCATCATTATGAGTGATGTGCTCTAACCAGCTGAGCTATGTAGCCTAATCAGTGTTTTTGATTGAGGTGGGGAATATATAGATTGTTGTTCTGAGTGTCAATAGTCTTCTGAAAAATCTAAACATTAAACCTGAAATGTACCACATCTCCTTCTTGTAAAATATAATCTTTACCTTCTAAACGCCATTTACCTGCGTCTTTTGCTCCTTGTTCACCTTTATATTTAATAAAATCATCGTAGGCTATTACTTCAGCGCGAATAAAGCCACGTTCAAAGTCGGTATGTATGCGTCCTGCGCCATTGGGGGCGGTTGCGCCTTGGTGGACTGTCCATGCGCGTACTTCTTTTACACCTGCGGTAAAGAAGGTTTGTAGGCTTAATAAGTCATAGCCTGAACGAATAACACGGTTTAAACCTGGCTCATCTAAACCTAGGTCTTCAAGGAATTCGTCCCGCTCATCATCTTCTAGCTGTGACATTTCTTCTTCCATTGCTGCGCAAACTGCGACAACTTCGGCATTTTCTTTTTCTGCAATGGCTTTTACAGCATCTAAATAGGGGTTATCTTTAAACCCGTCTTCACTGACATTGGCAACAAATAAAATGGGTTTAATGGAAATTAAGTGTAGTTCTTTAACTAAGTGTTTTTGATCATCGTTTAACATAAATGAACGTACTGAGTGTCCTTCACTTAGGTGTTCATAGATATTTTTATAGAGAGTTAATTGTGTAATCGCTTCTTTATTCCCAGAACGGGTTGCTTTAGTCACACGTTTAATGGCTTTTTCTACTGTGTCTAAATCTGCTAATGCTAATTCGGTATTGATTGTTTCGATATCGGAAACAGGGTCTATTTTACCATCGACATGAACAATATCATCGTCATCAAAACAGCGTACAACTTGAGCAATAGCATCGGTTTCACGGATATGGGCTAAAAATTTATTACCTAACCCTTCTCCTTGTGATGCACCAGCAACTAAACCTGCAATATCAACAAATTCCATTGTGGTGGGTAAGGTACGTTCTGGATTAACAATTTTTGCTAATGCATCCATACGTGGGTCGGGAACGGGGACAATGCCTACATTAGGTTCAATGGTACAAAATGGATAATTTTCAGCTTGAATGCCTGCTTTTGTTAGTGCATTAAAAAGTGTTGATTTACCGACATTAGGAAGACCAACGATTCCACATTTAAAACCCATATTTTTTTATTCCTTAGTATGAAGTTGATTCATTGCTTTTTGCATTTTTCCATCGAGAATCAAGGAAATACAGTCCACTGCACGATCAATAGCGTGTGAAATTGCTATTGCGTCATTTTTGCTAGCTTGAGATAAGACGTAATCAACGACTTTGTTTCGATCACCGGGGTGTCCTATGCCGATACGCAAACGCCAGTATTCTTTGCCAAGATGTGCATGTAAATCGCGTAAGCCATTATGGCCGCCATGCCCCCCTGATAATTTTAAGCGTATTGTGGCTGGCTTTAAATCTAACTCATCGTGTACGATGAGTATATTTTCAACAGATATTTTATAAAATGAAGCCAGTTGTCTTGCCGCGAGACCACTTTTATTCATAAAAGTGGTGGGCTTTAGAAGCCAGACAGTATGACCTTGAATGCTTGCTTTGCTAACTTCACCTGAAAAACGACTTTCTAATTTGAAATTAGCAAAATAGCGTCTTGCTAATTCATCAACAAACCAAAACCCAGCATTATGCCGGGTTTTTTCGTATTTTTGACCTGGATTACCTAGGCCGACTATTAATTGTATGGCAGGTTTAGCCATAAAGTTTACTCGCTTTTAATCGCTGTTCTCTGCACTATCGGTATCGTCGTTAGCACTTTCGTCTGAGTCAGTAGAAGTACCGCCACGCATTTCAATAATGCTAACAACAGGCAATGAACCGTGTTCATTTTCTTCACCCCCTTCAGCAACATATAACAGAGTTGATTGGACATCTTTTGGAAATACAATGTCTGATAAATGAATTGAACTATGCAGGTCAAGATCAGCTATATCAACTTCAATAAATTCTGGAATATTTTTGGGTAAACAAGAAATTTCAATTTCGGTCATAACATGACTCACCATTCCTCCCATTTTGACACCTTTTGCAATATCTTCATTTATGAAATGGAAGGGGACGGTGACTGTAAGCGCTTCTTTTGCATTTACGCGCTGAAAATCGGCATGCATAATAATATTATTTTTATAAGGATGACGGTGTAAATCACGTAAAATGACCGTTTCTTTTGTACCTTCAACGTCTAGTATAATCAGTGAAGCATAAAAAGCTTCTTCCATCAGATTACGCACCATTTCATTTGCTCTTAGCGTGATGGGTGCAGGTTCACTGTCTCCACCATAAATAATAGCAGGTATTAGTGCTTCACGACGTAGGCGGCGGCTCGCTCCTTTCCCTAAATCAGTACGTGAAGTAGCGGTCAAACTAAAATCGTTTGCCATGGGTTTTCTCCAAAATAAACGAAACAATAAGGAAATATTTTCCTTCGTTTCAAAAAGAGCAATTTCCGCGACCAGAAACTGCAAAAACAACCTTGATATCAAGGTCTACGAAATTTAGATATGAATCTTAAAGGTTCTTTTAAAACTACTTTAAAATGTTATATTAGCAAATAAATCACTAATGGATTCTTCTCTATTAATACGTTCAATTGATTGGGACAATATTCTATCAACTGAAATTTGGCGTATTTTACTGCATTTTTTAGCTCTTTCATTCAGTGGAATGGTGTTAGTTACCACAAGACGATCAAGAGCAGAGGTCATAATATTATCAACTGCAGGACCGGAAAGAACAGGATGCGTAACGTATGCAAAGACTTGTAAAGCGCCTTTTTCTTTTAGAGCATCTGCTGCATGACAGAGCGTTCCTGCTGTATCCACCATATCATCAATAATGATGCAGGTTTTTCCTTTGACATCTCCAATAATATGCATGACGGCTGAGATATTTGGTGCAGGACGGCGTTTGTCAATAATCGCTAATTCTACATCGCCTAATGCTTTTGCTAATTCTCTTGCTCGCACTACACCACCTGCATCAGGGGAGACAACACAAGGATTGATATATTGTTGCGTTGTAATATCCGTTCCTAATACGCCTGATGCGTAGATATTATCAACGGGTAGATCAAAGAAGCCTTGAATTTGCTCCGAATGCAATTCAATGGTCAAGATACGATCTACATGACTTGTCGATAACATATCAGAAACAAGCTTGGCGGTAATTGGCATACGTCTTGAGCGTACTCGGCGGTCTTGGCGCGCATAACCAAAATAAGGGATAACGGCAGTAATTCGAGCGGCAGAGGCTCGTTGCAATGCATCCACCATGATCAGCAATTCCATCAAATGATCATTCGTTGGTGCCGAAGTGGGTTGAATAACAAAGACATCACAACCACGTACATTTTCAAGTATTTCTACATGAATTTCACCATCACTAAACTGAGATACAGTTGCTTTTCCTAATAAGACACCAATATTATCAGCAACGGCCTGGGCAAGCTGCGGGTTCGCATTACCTGCAAATATCATCATCCTTTCCACATCAGACATGATTTGCTCTTACCTAAAGTTTATGAAGAGAGGTGAGCTGTCAACTGCAACTCCCTAAAAGTAAAAAAGGAAGCCAAAGAGAGAATCTAAAGCTTCCTTGTATGAATTTGGCTGGGCCGGTAGGGATCGAACCTACGAATGACGGGATCAAAACCCGGTGCCTTACCGCTTGGCGACGGCCCAATTTTGTTACAAATACTTCTCTAAGCTTGTTTGCAAAGGTGATGTATTGAGACCTTTTGCCACAAATCCATTCCAGCGAGAAGGTAACTCATTTAGCACTTGTTTAGCAACTGTTTTATTTGGAAATTTAGCAAAAATACAGCTTCCACTTCCAGTCAAACGAGCCTTCGAATAAGCACTTAACCAATCCAGTGCTTGTGCAACTTCTACATGCTTATTTCTTACAACAGGTTCAAAAACATTACTAACCTGCCCTTCAAGAAAGCGCGCTATTTTGCAGGGTTCACAATCTCGTGTCAATGCCTTATCTGAAAAAAGTTCAACCGTTGAGACAAAAACATTAGGATGTACAATAATAAACCATTTTTCAGCTAATGTGATAGGTTTTAATTCTTCACCAATACCTTCTGCCCAAGCTGCAACACCATGGATAAAAACGGGAATATCGGCTCCTAATTTTAAACCTAAATTAGCCAGTTCTTTTGTTGAAAGATTGCAATTCCATAATGCATTCAATCCAACAAGAACAGTCGCTGCATCTGAGCTACCACCACCGAGCCCTCCCCCTATGGGAAGTTTCTTATTGACACTAATTTCAACACCTTGTGATGTTTTGGTGTAAGCTTTTAGTAGATTAGCAGCTTGAATAACCAGATCATCTTCTGCTTTAATCGAGTTTAAACCTGCTAAGCGTTTTATTTTGCCGTCAGTACGTCGTTTTAATTCGATTTCATCACAGTAATCTAGAAACTGAAACACGGTTTGTAATAGATGATAACCATCCTCTCGTTGCCCTGTAATATGCAAGAACAGATTGAGTTTTGCAGGAGCGAGTAAATTCATCAT
>WGBH01000308.1 GCA_015494435.1 Thiotrichaceae bacterium
ACCTGTGCCAAGGTCATACCCTGTTTAATATCAGGATTATAAAACCACGCCAATAAGACGGTATAAGCGGTTTCATCGCGTAATGTGACCGCCTTAGAGGTTTGCGTTAACTCACTTTTTTCACTTTTATACGCACCGCGTACATAAGAATTGAGACTACGCTCTTTAGACTCCGCCCCTGCCGCTTTATTAAAGGTGATTTTTTGTGAAGGGACTAATAAAGTCGTCATCGCATCAACAACGGTTGATTTTCCTGAGCCGATATCACCTGTTAAGAGTGAATTATTACCCTTGGGGTCAATCTGCCAGACGCTTTCATGGAACGTTCCCCAGTTGTATAACTCCATACGGTGAAGGCGGAAACCTGTTGGGGCTTGTGGGTTTAGGTTTAGTTGAGATTGGTTGGTCATGGTTTTGTCGTTCTATTATTTTTTCAGGCTGGCATAGCCTTTTATTATAGGTAAAAGCATTATTATGAATAATGCTCGAAATTTGTAAAAATAGGAGACCCATTATTTTCATATAACTCTTGATCTTTAGGGCATTTTGATTGAACACTCCATTTCACGGAGTGACTATGATTAGCATCAACAACTAAAGGATGAGGGTCTATTTTTTTGAGCAATATTTTTAGTGTTTGTTGGATAGCGACAGGGTCTATTATTTGAGGATGTTGTTTAGATTGTTCTAAGTGAAGTACTAAGCGGATTTTTTCTTTTTTCAATGCTTGAAGAGCAAACTCTCGCTCATTGCTATTCTTCGCATTCATTTTAGCGACCACTAAACCTGACAAAGTATCTCTTATTTTACAGGCAATAAGACAGCTTAATTTGCTGGGCTTGGGTATTGTTTTTTTTCTTTTCTGAGGGTTTCGATAATCTTTAACTTCAATCAGCCATAGTGTTTTATCATCAAGTACAATAAAGTCAACGGCTTTTGTTCCCTTGCTACAGTCATCTTTTTTATTACCATCTTTAAAAGCACTTTCAAATCTTATCCGAGACTTCCATTGGTCATAAATACTTGCTGATAAAGTATCAGGAAATGAAAACACCAACTCTCCTTCACAAAGTTGCACTTTAATCCCTAATCCCCTAATTCCATAAAGCGATCTGATTGCAATAATTGTTCATCAAGTAAAACTAAAGTCTGTAAATCATAAAGCGTATCACCTTGCTCTACCTCCACACTTCCATTGTCTTCTAAGCGCAGTGAAAAATAACGGCTTTCCACCTGTTTAAACTCATCATGCTTAGATAGTATTTCTAGCTCTCTCAGTAAAAATAAAGAATGACTAGCGATAAAGACTTGAATGCCGTTATCGCACAAATGCAAAATAACCTTTGCGATGACTTTTATTAATTTAGGATTTAGATTATTTTCTGGCTCATCCCAGAATAAATAGCCATTATCTAATAAAATACCTGTGGCAATAAGCTGGGCTAACATAGCTAGTTTACGTTGCCCTTCGGCAACCATTGCTATTTCAATCTCTCCTTTATCGGGTGTAGAAAGATAAAAACGACCATTTCTTAATAAAGCTTTTCCACCCATTGCTTTTTCAAGTGGTTTTAGCATTTCTTTTGCTTGTTGCTTTCGCTTGCCTTTTAAAAGAGGTAATCCCAATAAAATACAAGTATCACGGTAGGTTTCATCAAATTCTAAATAATGACTATCATAAATAGAAACAAAACCAGAGTAAATAGTAAGTAATTCTCGTGTTGACATAAACACAGGGAGTACGTTGTCCCATTTTTTAGGGGGGGTATTGATAATAACATCAATACTAGAGTGATCGACTGCAAAGCCAGACTTGCAAGTATCATAAGCTTCATCTTCATTATATTCAAAACATGTGCTTTGAGTTTCATCTTTGTAACTCAAATCAACAGTCCAAGACCTAGTATTATTAAAACTTGCTTCAACATAAGCCTTCTCATCAACCTGACCATCAGCCCCCATAGCGGGCATGTAAGATAGTGCTAGATCTTTTACAGAAAGGTAACTAAGATCGTCAATATGAAACACTCCCCTGAGTTTCTCAGCATAACGACGCTCTAATATTTCTTTATTTGGTTCTTGAGCATTTGGTCTTTTCCCTTGTGATGTATTTTCAAAACTAATCGCATAAAGCAACTTCAAAAGATGTGACTTACCACAGCCATTTTCACCCACAATCACATTCAATCCAGAGGCAAATTGCAAATCTGCTTTAGGAAAAACAGTAAAGTTTTCAATCTTTAATTGCTTTAGCATAATCGCACCTCGTTCCCACGCTCCAGCGTGGCAATGCATACTTGATGCTCCAGCGTCACGATTCGCAACGCTGGAGCGTTACACACTGCATTTCCACGCTGGAGCGTGGGAACGAGAGGTTTGTTTGTGATTTTCCGTGTCATCTGTGTATCCTGCGGTTTAATCATGTTTTTTCTAACGTTAAAGCATAGTCCTGATAGCCATCCAAATGTTGCTGAAATTCATCTAGCCATTGGGCATCGACAAAGGCTTTTAAAATACGTCGAATTTCCAATAGTTCTGCGCCACTTTGCTTTAATTTACGCAAGAACCCATAGTCAATAGCGCGGTTAATGGCGGTATTGATTTGATCATTCAAACGTGCTTCATTTTTCTGTTCAGGCATAAATAATAGCATCATATCTGCAATTTGTTCGCGGCTAAGTACTACTCTTGTAGAGCCACCGAGGGCATCTTCTTCGGCTAAGCGTTTGCGTAGCATGACTAATAATAAACTCACAGGAAAGGTAAGGCTACGACGTGGAATTAGGCGCGGTACGGTGATTGCATCGCTATTATCTTCATCAATGGGTTGTTGTTTTAAAAAGGCGTAGCCTTCGGCTTCATCAAGGTAAAGTTCTAAGCCAATAACGCGAAAATAATCACGTACCGCGGCTTGTAGCTGGAGTAATGAGAGCCATAATTTGGCATGTCGGTCTTCATAAACCACGCCTTTGAGAAGCTGGACTAAAATGGCAGCTAAGGCGCTGTCTTGTTGTGTGGTGATATTTTCTTCGCTCATCTTTTTTATCGACTAAATATAATTTTAGGAATGTATGCAATACGTTGTGTAACTGTCAGTAATTTATGCTTTGCTGATGCTTGCTTATCATCGTGTAAGATTAATTTTTCATTGACCGTTTCATCAATCACTGTATGTTTACGCTTAGTGGCTATATTCAAATAAGCGACTAATTCCGCTAAACCTTGTTGCAGCGGATAGCGTTGCAATACTTCATTCAAACTAATTTGTTGCTGTGTTTGTAGTAAACGACGGATATTTTTTCTTAACTGGGTTTCATCGACCCATTGCTGTTGATAAAGCACGGAAACATCAATCTCTTCATCGACTTCTTCTATTTTAGTTTGATTGAGTTTAATTTTACGTTTAGGAGAGAATAACTTTTGCTCCATCAGTAAACGTATATCCACTTTGGGCTGGTCAATAAAAAAGAAGTCGCGTGGCAAGTTACCATTATGTGCTTGTTTATTTAGGGTAAGTGTAGATTTTTCAATATTGCGTACAATGTCTAAAATACGTTTATTTTCAAGCCATGCTTGATCGGCTAGATATTTGCGTAATTGTTCTACTAATTGGGCATTGGTTTGAAATACTTTTTGCCCTGCATCAAGCAGTGCAAAGCCGATATAGCGTAGGAAGTCGGCATCCTCTATATTTTTTAATGCGCTTTGCTCTAAGGCGGTAGTGGTTAGATGTTCTAATTCCTCCTGACGATCAGGGGACATAAGAAATTCCCAAAAGGCGGAGAAGCTTTTACCTTGTTCTGAGTCATGGATGTAGTTTTGCTGGTCAAAAATCTCATCCAGTAAATCCCCCTTATTTTTATCACTGAGGGTAATCATCTCGCGCACTTCTTGATCCAGCGCGCGGAAGTTGTATTCGACTTGACGAAAATCTGATAATAATTTACGTGCAGTATCTTCAGCTTCAAACCAGCGTTCTTTAATACGGGTGCTATCAAACTCTTCTATAACCCCTGAGCGAATACGGGCAATTTTCTGATCGATTGCCTTTTTTTGCTGTTCTAATTCAGCAATCCGTACTTCGGGGTCTTCTTCTGTATTTTGTACAATTTCTTGCAATAAGCGATACAGGGTTAACAAGCGTGATTCTGTGCCAACAAATTGACGTGGCTGTAAGGTTTGCAACCATTCAATCGCTTTTTCCGCACCGGGGGTTAAATCCATCAGCGGAATATCATTGCCTTTTTCATAGTATTTACGCAAAAAAGCATTAGAACCACCCGCCCAATCATCTAAATAGCGGCTTGCTGCTTTGGGATAGGGTGGTTTTTTTTTATCTTGATTGAGATAAAATAAAAGATCATCGAGCTTGGAGCTAAGCACATCAAACGGCTGAGAGCGTTGATTAGATTGAATAAAAACCTGATATAAAAAACTGGCAATTAATGCCGCATGAGGAGAGGTGAGTAAACGCCACGCTATATTATTTTTGCGTTGAGCTTTGAGATCAGCGTACTGCATAAATGTTTTGTCTAGGTAAAGACAGAGAGTTTAGCAACTCATTGGAATAAAGCCACTAAAAGATCAAACATAATAAAGCCTTGCAGGAAGCTGTGAGGCTTTATTGCGTTTAAGATAAACGTGTGGACGGGTTTACAAAACCCGTTCAGCGAACACTAAAAGATCAAACATAATAAAGCCTCACAGTTTCCTGCAAGGCTTCTTTAAAACATTTCAACGGGGTAACAAACTAGGCTGTCGAAATGGTTGTTTTTTAATCTATTATAAGAAAACAAAAACGGATTAAATAAAAATGAAAATATTTATTTTTAATTAATGACTTACAATTGATATTAAAGGATGAAAACAGCGCGGTAGATTGGCTAAATTTATGTGAGTGACTCCTTTTCTTTGGCAACTAATTGACGTAATTCAAGCACTGCGTCTTTGCGATTATTAGAGGCGGATAATAGTTCCATTGCTTCATCAACACTGATTGAGTGTTTTTTAGTAGGCGCTATTCTTGGGTTAATAAGTCTTCTAGGACCAACACCATTTGGTTCA
>WGBH01000309.1 GCA_015494435.1 Thiotrichaceae bacterium
TGCCGACACCAAGATACTCAAGGCTAACAATAATAAATAAATCAATTTTCGAGGGTTCGGATAATGCTGATAACCATGCAAATCCAAGTATGGTAAACATTTGAAAAAATCCAAACAACCATAAGGACTTATTTAAGGATATCTTTCGCATGACATAGCCAGCGATAAAAGCCCCTGTCACTGTTGACCATAAAGCTGCTGCTTTAACAACAGTTCCTAAAACTTTATTGCTAAATCCTAAATCTTTATAAAACGGAGTTGAAAGGGCTGTTGCCATTGAATCACCAAGTTTGTAAAGCATAAGAAATAACAAAAGTAATACACCCTGTTTTAAAGAAAAACGTGAGAAATAATCGGTTAAAGGCTCTTTAATTGTGTCAATGAATGAAGTGGGTTGCTTGCCTAAGTGTTGGTATTCCTTTATTAATAATGTTGTAGCGACACCAATAAGCATAAATGCAGCAATAACAGGAAAGACATACTGCCAATCTATGATATCAGATAAAATAAATGCTAATGAACCAGGAACTAAAGAGGAAAAACGGTAAGCGTTTACAAACCATGCATTGCCAGCACCCAGTTCGTCGTCATTTAGCAATTCTCTGCGGTAAGCATCTATGACGATATCTTGAGTAGCACTAAACGTTGTCATAATCAGTGTTAATATGACAATAATAGTGATGTGTTGCGTTGGATTAAATAGTCCTATCAAGGCAATAGAAAGAATTAATGCCACTTGCATTGTTATCATCCATCCTCGACGCAGTCCTAAAAAAGGTAAATTGAAACGTTCTAAAAAAGGTGCCCACAAGAATTTTATGGTATATGGTATTCCAATGAGTTGGAACAAACCAATATCAGATAGGTTTATACCAGAATCTCTTAACCATGCAGGAATTGTTTGGTATAAAACAAATAATGGCATACCTGAACTTATTCCTAATAAGGTTGAAATTAAGATTTTTCGATAAAATTGTTTTTGTGATTTTGTTGTGTTCATTGATAAGGAATTATCACATAAAATGGTAAAAAATGTCTGAGAACCATGGGGATATATTGAAAATATTTTATTATATGATATGGTTATTTGACAGAGTTAGGAAAATAAAAATGATAACAGTAGAAGAATTAAAAAAATATTATCCTTTCAATAAAATGGAGGAAAAGTTCTTACCCATATTGCTGAATCAATTTGAGGTTCATCAATTTGAAAAGGGCGAAAGTATCTTTAAACTGGATGATAACAAGATTTTTGCCAAGTATGTTATCCAGGGTGCTGTTGAGATTCGTTATCCCACGGGACGGGTTAAAGTTGTTAAAGATACATCATTGCAATCTTATTATCCAATTGGTGATGTTAATACCAGTAAAAAATTAGCCTCAGAAGTTAAGTCTTCATCCGCAAAAATCATGATGATTAATAATGTCTTTTTAGACCATTTTATGGTGTGGAATGATTTGTTTAGACAGTCTGATGATAGTTCTTCCTTAAAAGGTCATCAATCTTATGAGTGGGTTGTGGGTTTGTTAAATTCAAATGCGGTACAAATGTTGCCTCGTGGACATGTTGATCAGATATTCAAAAATTTAGAGCCCATGGCTGTTTCTCTTGGAGATGAGATTATTACCGAAGGCGATTCGGGTGACTATTGTTATATAATCGTAGAAGGTGCTGTAGAAGTTTTTAAATGTAAAGCAGAAGGCGAGGTAATGGTCGCCACCTTGGGAAAAGGATCCTTATTTGGAGAGCATGCGTTAGTGAGTCAAGAACCTCGTACCGCATCGGTTCGAATGATGACAGATGGATTATTGATGAGATTAGTTGGTGAAAAATTTTCATCCTTACTTAAAAGTCATGTCGTTAGGTGGTTAACAACCGATGCATCTTTTGAGATGATGCTTGATGGTGCTACTTTGTTGGATGTTAGGGAGCAAGAAGAGTTTGAAAATCTTGGATTTGAGGGTAGTGTACATATTCCTGTGGATAGATTAAGAGAACAATGCGAAGCTAAGTTGGATAAATCTAAACCTGTTATTACCTGCTCAAATACTGGAATGCGATGCGCGTCAGCTGCTTTCTTGTTAGCAACTTTAGGATACGATGTTTATAGCATGCAGGGTGGAATAATGGGTTTGTTGAAATTGGTAGAGAATAAACTGGATTAACCCTTTGTGTGTAAATCCTTCATGGCTTTTTCTAGTTTTCCATCCAATAAATCAGGTAAAACAGATAGTCCTTTGTCAATGCATCGAGCTATGCTGATTTCCTCATCAGGTGTGGGTCGATTCAACACCCAAGAAACCACTTTGTTTCTATCGCCTGGATGACCAATTCCAAGTCTTAATCGATAAAATTCTTTTGAGCCTGTAGCAGCAATGATATCTCGTAGTCCATTATGACCGCCATGACCACCACCTTTTTTCAGTTTAGCCGTGCCAACAGACAAATCTAACTCGTCGTATATAACAAGTGTTTCATCAATGTCAAATTTATAAAAATTAAGTATGCTAGCAACTGATTTTCCAGATAAATTCATGTATGTTTGAGGTTTTAATAACCACACAGAATGACCAAATAAATTTTCTTTACTAGCAAGTCCATAAAACTTGTTGATCTCTTTAAGTGTTATATTGTACTTCTCTGCAAGAGCATCAATAAACATAAAGCCAACGTTATGGCGTGTTTGTGCGTATTTTTGACCAGGATTACCAAGGCCAACGATGAGTTTAATAGGTTTCATGAATTGATTTTATCAAAAAAGCCTCACTAAATGAGGCTTTTTTTAGTTCTTAAGAAAAAATCTGAATTAATCTTCAGTTTTTTCTTCAGTTTCTTCAGCAATTTCTTCAGTTTCTTCTGAGTCAGTAGCAACGGAAACAACGTGAGTTGTGGATATAACAACTTCATCATGATCAGCTTCATCACCATGACTAAAGGCTGTTAATGAAACGCCCTTAGGTAATTTAATGTCACTTAATCTAACGATATCACCTTCCTTAAACTCCGCAATATCAATTTCGATAAACTCAGGTAAATCAGCAGGCAAACAAGCCACTTCAACTTCAGTAATTTGATGAGCAATAATAATTCCTGCAGTTTTTGCAGCAGGAGAATCGTCTTCATTCAAGAAGTGTAATGGAATGTTCATGTGTAACTCTTCATTATCACTAATGCGTTGGAAATCCATGTGCATAATAATTGGCTTAGAAGGATGGCGTTGCATGTCTCTTAATACGACTTTTTGACGTTTGCCACCATCAGCACTTAATTCTAAGATACTGGTGAAAAAAGCTTCATCTTCAATAAACTTTAGAACTTTATGGTGTTCAACACTAACGGCGCGAGGGTCTTTTCCTGCACCATAAATAATTCCTGGGATTCTGTTTTCACGACGTAGGCGGCGGCTCGCACCTTTCCCTAAATCATCTCGTAATTCTGCATTTACTTTAAAAATAGCCATCTGCTATCTCCTTTTTTAGTTAATTTACTCAATTATTTGAGTAGTAAAATATGCTCTACCTTGCGACCAGGTTGAGCGGTTAAAAATAAAATCTCTTATTTGAAATTTTACTTAGTCAACGTACATTTCGCTGACGGATTCTTTGTTGGCAATTCTTCTTATTGTTTCAGCAAGCATTTCTGCCACGCCTAACTGCCTAACTTTTTTGCATTTTTTAGCATTTTCATTTAAAGGAATGGTATCAGTTACAACCACTTCTTTTAAGGCGGATTCATTGATGTTGTCAATGGCTTTACCCGATAATATTGGGTGAACACAGTAAGCGATAACTTCTTTTGCTCCGCGTTCAATTAAAGCACCTGATGCGGCACATAATGTTCCTGCTGTATCAATCATATCATCGACGATGATACAGGTTTCATTTTCTATTTCACCGATGATATTCATCACTGTGGCCATATTGGCCTTCGGTCGACGTTTATCGATAATAGCTAAATCCGCACCAATTCTTTTCGCAATGGCTCTTGCCCTTACAACACCACCTACATCGGGTGAAACAACGACAACATCTGAGGCATCATAGCGGCACCAAATATCTGCTAGTGTCAGTGGTGATGCATAAACATTGTCCACTGGTATATCAAAAAAACCTTGTATTTGGTCGGCATGTAAGTCAATAGTTAACACCCGATCTGTTCCTACTGCAGCAATCATTTTGGCAGCCACTTTTGCAGTAATTGGTACACGAGATGACCGAGGCCTTCTGTCTTGTCTGGCATAGCCAAAATAAGGCATGACAGCGGTAACCGAATTACATGATGCGCGTTTAACTGCGTCAACCATGACTAATAATTCCATGAAATTATCAGCAGTTGGTATGCATGTTGGTTGAATTATATAGATGTCTTGTCCGCGAACATTATCAATAATTTCAACAGCGACTTCTCCATCGCTAAATCGGCCAACATAGGCTTTTCCAAGTGGAATCCCAAGGTGTTTGGCGATGTTTTGTGCGAGTAAGGGGTTTGCATTCCCCGTAAAAAGTTTTATGCTATTATCAACTATCATTGTGTGGCTCAACGCTATATTCAGATAAAATTACGATAAATTCTCGATAAATTCTGCGACATCTTATCACAAATTAATTTTCTGCATACAAATATGCCTGCAATTAGTTGTCTAATTGCAGGCATCAAATATGGCTGGGACGGCAGGACTCGAACCTGCGAATGCTAGAATCAAAATCTAGTGTCTTACCACTTGACGACGTCCCATCAAATAAGGTCGGGTATTATATACATCTTATTTAGGAAATCAAAGCCTAATTGAGTTTTTTTCATTTTTTTTTGATTGGCATAATTCTGTTCGCCAATAATTGGGTAGTTTTGCCTGAAAATCTACTGCTTCGTCTTTGTTTGTAAAGGCGCTAAATAGAGTGGAGCCTGTTCCTGACATGTGTATATTTGCATAGTGTGCAGCATACGAATATATATTTTCTACTTCAGGATAAGTCGATAACACTATTGGAGTGCACGCGTTTGACCACAGTTGTTCATCACTGATATCTTTTGTGTTAATTGGTTTTTGACTGCGACACAGCTTGGGGTGTTTAAAGATGTCAACTGTGTTAATTTGTACGGGTGGGAAAATGAGTACAAAATAATAGTCTTTTGTTGAATAGGGTGCGAGGTTTTCGCCAACTCCTGTTGCCCAAGCAGATTGATTGAGTACAAATAAGGGAACATCAGCCCCTAATCTCAAGGCGTACTTTTGTAGTTGTTCGTGATTTAAATCACATTGCCACAGTTTATTTAATAGCCGTAAAGTTGTTCCTGCATTGGAACTTCCACCGCCAAGACCAGAGCCTTGAGGGATGTTCTTTTGTATAAGTATATTTATGCCTTCGTCTGTTTTTTTATGAGGTTCAAGAAGTTTAGCTGCCTTATAAATTAAGTTATCTGTTATTTTTAGGTCTCCAAAGTTGCCTGTTACCTCAATTGAGGGTTTCTTTTGTAGTGTAAATTCCATCTCATCACCCCAATCAAGCAATTGAAAATAGGTTTGTAATAAGTGATAACCGTCTGCGCGTTGACCAAGTATTCGTAAGACCAAATTGATTTTCGCTGGGCTAAGGGTTTTCATTTAATCAAAATTCCAGTTGTAGATAATTAATTTTACTGTGTAAGGTGGTTTGCTGGCTTTGATTTTTTTAGGTAAAAAGCCATTGGCTGTTTGAATCCATTTAGCATAAGTGATTGTCCAACCATTGTCTTGTATTTCTTTAAGGTTATTACTTAGGTGTGTTGTAATTTTTTCATTTGATTTAAAACCTTGCAACCAATAAATGAGACTATCCCATGGGAAATTCCAGCCCAATTCTTGGCTGATAAGTTTTTGGGCGTTATTTCCATAAACTGGATTGTGTCGACTAGAAAGAAGTTCGGCTTTGTTTTTATCTTGTTTTATTTCCCAGCTACCTTGCCCAAGAGGTGCTTTAAATTTAGCGTGAATCGTCTTATTGTTAACAGAATAGCTGATTTTCCCAGAACCATTCTCTTTGCCGTTTGAAAGTGCAAATTTACCATTAAGAGACCAGTTTTTAGAAACGGATTGGGTTACATCAATAGAGTCTGACTTTTTTTGTAAGTGTGTACACGAAGCCAGTAATATGCAGAGTGAAATAAGATAAATTAGGCGTAGCATTGATTATAATCGATGGTTAGATTTTAGATTGGGCAATTGTAACATAGAATATTCCAAAGACTATAAATGCTTAGGGAGATTCAGGTGCTAGGAGCGTGTCCGAGAATAGAAAGTCTATTACAGAAAAGCTGGATTTGTGCCATTTCTCGCTTTTTTTCGTCAAATAGCCGTGCTATTCTCCTCAAAAAAGCGAAAAATCGCCCTAAACCCAACTTTCCTTCATCACGATTCCTATTCTCGAACAAGCTCCTAGTGTTTTTACTCTTATCCATTAGTCTAAACACAAGCGCACAATCATTTGATAAAGACAAAATGAATGCTTTGTTTGATCATATCGAAAGCAACAATCAGGGGATAATGAGCATTGCAATATCTTATGATAACAAAGAAGTCTATCATCGATCCATTGGCTATGCTTCCATTGCAGATAATATAAAAGCTTCTAATAAAACCAAATACAGAATTGGTTCAATTTCAAAAACATTTACTGCCACTCTAATTATGCAACTGGTCGAACAAGAAAAACTTTCACTAACTACTAAATTATCAAAGTTTTTTCCAACCATTAAAAATGCAGATAAAATCACCATAGAAAATTTGCTGCAACATCGCAGCGGTATTTTTAATATTACCTCAGATGAGAGTTTTCTAAAGTGGATGCTCAAAGAAACCAATCAAAAACAGATGGTGGAACGAATTGCACAATACGAACCACAATTCAAACCTAATGCTAAAATGAGTTATTCCAACTCTAATTACATTTTATTAAGCTATATTGCCGAAAAAGTATCTGGGCAAAGTTATGCTGATTTGCTAAAAAATAATATTGCCAAAAGCTGTCATTTGCATGACACTTACTATGGAGGAAAAATAAACCCGCAAAATAATGAAGCCTACTCTTATGAGA
>WGBH01000310.1 GCA_015494435.1 Thiotrichaceae bacterium
GGGTAAATTTATTACTTGAAACTTCCTAATACCACACGCTAAAAACTATATCTCCATGCTCCAGTTTTTAGCTATTGACTTATTCTTCGCTGGACGGGTTTTGTAAACCCTTTCGCTGGACGGGTTTTGTAAACCCGTCCACACGTTTAGCTTAAACGCAATAAAGCCTCACAGTTTCCTGCAAGGCTTCTTTAAAACGTTCCGACGGGGTAACAAACCCCGTCGGGCTAAAATCGGGAAGTTATTTCGTGCACGTTCCTATATTTATTTGATTAAGGTCGATTTATAACTCAATAATGCATCTGCAACGGATTCTAAAACAGTATCATCTGCATCTGTTCGAGCAATGATTAAGGCTTCCATACAGGGGACTTCTATTTTCCCTTTGCTAAATAAACCATCTTTTGTTGGCAGGTTTTCGAAGGTGTAAATAGGTTTGCCTAAAGGTTTATAAGTGTCGTTCAAATCTTTATCATCGACTTCAATCATTTTAAGCTTGGGATTTTCTCTGACAATTTTTAAGAATTTATTATTAAGATCTGGTCTAGCTACCCACATTACCGCATCAATTGAAGATTTGTCTTCTTTTGAACTAAGTGCTAATTTACTCAAGGCGCGACTGCCTCCTATAAATGAAACCGCTGATTTTTTATAACCAGGTTCTAGTTTCATCATATAATCCCAGCTAACCGCTGTACCAGAGCCTTTTTGACCGATTGCAATGGTGGCACCTTCACTTTGCAGATCATCTTCATCTTGGACTTTACCATTTTTATTTACCGCAATATGAATACATTCTTTAAATAAATCTCCCATTATTTCAATCTTAGGCGATGCTTTAGGATGCTTGCTAAGATACCACGCATAAGCATCTGATTGAACAATACCTATATCCGCTTCTCCAGCTACCAAACGCTCAAGGTTTTCAACTGATCCTTTTGATTCAATTACTTTTCCGCCTTTAACCAGCTTTACAAGATTATTGCCGACTTTAAAATAATCCCCTGATTTTCCACCTGTTGTTATGGTATAGGCTGATACTTGTAATGAGAGTGTGAGCATTGCGATTAATAATAAAATGTTATATTTCATATAATGAGACTCCTTCAATTTTTAAGGATATTGATTTAATTTTAAATTCGATCAAACAGTTTACATGATAGGTACAGATTAAGACAACCAGCCTGTGACACGAATAGGTTCCTTCCTTCCGCCTCTAAAGAGCCAAATAAAAGCGCCAAGTAGTACCAATATTCCGAAACCTGACATGATTTTTACCACCCAATACGCTTCAGGATATTGAGTACCTTTCCAAAATAAGTAGCTTGCTATGAATAGATAGATTGTATAAGTAACATAATTCCAAATATCATGATCACGTAAAAAATGCGCTTCAATTAAAGATACACCTAACCAAGCACAGACCCAACCTAAAGCAGCACCTACCACCACATCTATTGGCCAGTGAACGCCTAACATAATGCGACTGACTCCAACTAGAGTCGCAAGAAATAGCATCAATAAAAGCAATGCATTATTTTTAAAATAAAACCCAATCCCTCCCATAATGGCAAAGGCGGTAGCAGTATGTCCTGAAGGAAAAGCTGGGCTTGTTAATTTTTCACCTATTAAATGGAAACTCGCAGGATCTAAAAACAGATAAGGGCGCTCTAATCCTATTAATTCTTTTATGCCACTAGTGATTAAAAAGGAAGCAAGTACAGCAATTAAAGCCACTCGCAATAGATCAGGTTGCCGCGAGAAGGGAATGGATAGTAAAACCAAGGCAATCATTTGATTGCCAAAAAGTGTTAAGAATATCCATGTTTCATCGACAAAGGCGGTGCCTACTTTATTGATCAATAAAAATAATTGTGTATTAGCATCCAGTAGTAAAATGATAATAGCAATAAGAAACAAGCCACTACTGATAATAGCTGGCGATTTACTAAACATGAGTCATCCATTTTTTATTCGAATAGTTTTTATATGGTACGCATAAAGGATAGAAGAAAATAAATGAATTTCAATAATAATTCTGTATTTATGGTGATGGTTTTTTCCATAAGTTTTCTAATTGAGGAGGCAGATAAGTGAGCTTTATATAACTATTGTACAAGCGTTTCCCATGTTCAATCACACCTTTTGCTGTCAAATGAGTGACATCAGATTTTTCTAAGCCCCGCATTGAGGTAAAAATAATATTAGGATCTTCTGCTGCTAGTTTTTTTTGTGCCTCAACAACCATAGGGCGAACTACAACGCGGGGATGCTGTTCATCCACCCCTAATAAAATAGGAAGATGTGGGTTTCTGACAATATTGTACCTAATATGATGCAATAACCTGCGCAAATTATAATAATAATCAGCAGCAAGTTTATCCGTATCTGCATCGCTCTCGCCTTGAATCCAAATAAAAGCACGAATATTAACCTGATGTCCTTGTGATTTAAGCAGAGCAATGGCGTGTTGTAGTTGCTGAATCATTTTATCGTAAAGCCCTCCTTTTCCTGGAGATTTCCAAACATCGCGTAAATTACTACTACCGAAACTGTACTTAAAAATAGCAGGATGAAGATGAGAACGTTTAAGCTGTCGAGAAAAAGTCACCTCAGGGCCAAAATGCCCTTTAGAAAAATGCCCTGCTTGGGGACCCATTGTCTCCCATTTCCCTTTAGAAGAAGCGTAATCCACTGCCTCCCAATAAAAAGGAATATCAGCATCTAAGCTAATGCCATTGTGAGGATATTGCGCCGCATCACTGCGCCAGCCCTGCATATTAGACTGTCCGCCCATAATAAATAAATCAATCTCATCAGCAAAAAGAAGAGAAGGGCTTGCCAGTAGGTATAAGAACAACAATAATTTTTTGAGCATAATATTAATCAGTCTCTTAAAAGTTCAGGAATCTGCGCATTCGGGGTATATTATTGTAAAATAAGTGTTTTAGATATTAGTTGCCGATGGGGTGGACGACGCACAGACAATAGCATTTTTTGCTTTGGTTTTGCATCTATCATATTGATTTTTATATCTTCAATCATTTTTACCTTTTTTCCATTGAGACGAGTAATAAAATCCCCTTTTTTCAAATCCGCTTTAGCACTAGCACTTGCTTTCATGACCTTGCTGATTAATACACCTTTGGCAGTATCTTTCATAAAAACTCCTATTTTTCCTGCTTTAGGCAAGTTTATATCGGGAGAAAACAAGAGATAATCCGCTTGTGCAGGACTAGGATTATCATGAATGCCATTGAGTACAACAATAGGTTTACTTTTTATTCTACGTTGCAAACGTGAGGGAATACCATAGCGGTTTTGCATATGCCCACTTCCTGCTAGTATGACTACCTTAGTCTTTGGGTTTTTACGCATAAACTGTGCGGTTTTATCTGCCATTGTTTCATCCCATGCAACCTGTGCCTGATAAAAACGTGCAAATTTTTTACTATGGCTTTTACCACCATGCTGATGGTAAATAGCTTTTAATGCCTTTTTATACTTTGCATTGGAAAAATCCATCTTTTTTGGAAGTTGCTCACGTTCAGCGCGACTTAATCCCTTAATCCCCACTTCACTAAGGCGTTTGGTTATTTCACGCGGTGTATTTAAAGCTAAAAGGGGAATTTGTTGCTGTTTAGCGTACTCAAATAAGGGGCGATAAAGGCGAAAATCATATTTCCAACGTTGATACCATTGTGTTTTGCGTAGCATCTCTGTTTGCGTTATCTTCCCTGCAATATAATCATCTAACGCCTGCTGATAAGGATACTGAATAAATTCCAAACCAATCGCCATTTTTTTCCAATAAGGAGATAACTTTTTAATAATTGCTAACTGATTTAAATGATCTCCATAAGTCGTATGGTGCTCCCCCACAAGCACCACCTTAGATTGAGCCAATTGTGGAATAATAGACGCTAAAGTAGCCGTATTATTCAGCGCAATTACACTGATATGACGTTGTGCTTCACTGCTCTTTTTTATTCCAGTAGATATTGTCGGATTAGATGTGATCGAATTTGAAGAACATCCACTAAAAATAACAAAGGCAAAACTAATAATCATTCGTTTCATTGCACAACTTGTATAGTTTTTCATATAAATAATTTCCTAATAAAAGGAGTGAAAGCTTCTGCTTTGTCGTCTTTAAGATAAACTTCCATTCGTGAACATCTATAGAGCGTATTATTATTTCAAGAAGTATTCTTAAAAGATAGTAAACGCTCAGTGTTACAAACTCCATCTGTCCTACAAATTTTTATAGATTTTAAGTATGAGGATACTAATTTATCTACATTTTTTTGATCATGAAGCTGATATATTCCTGATTCTATATTGAGATACAAACTATTAGAATATTAGTGATAGGCCTTTAAATTTTATCCTTAAAATAAAGAACCGAATGAAAACAACCGCCTCAAAAAATCAACACACTCCGATGATGCGTCAATATCTTAGCATTAAAGCGGAAAACCCTGATTTATTATTATTTTATCGCATGGGGGATTTTTATGAACTATTTTTTGATGATGCAAAAAAAGCATCAGAATTGTTAAATATCACCCTGACTGCACGCGGTAAATCCAATGGTAATCCTATTCCTATGGCAGGTGTTCCTTACCATGCTGCTGAACAGTATTTATCACGTTTATTAAAACAAGGTATTTCAGTCGGTATTTGCGAACAAATAGGCGATCCTGCCACCTCAAAAGGCCCTGTCGAACGTAAAGTAGCCCGCATACTGACACCAGGGACTGTGACGGATGATTATTTGCTAAATGATCACCGCGATAATCTTTTGTTAGCAATCTATGCCCAAGGTGAAGCGTCAAAACAACAATTTGGCATGGCGCATATTGATCTTAGTTGTGGGCGTTTTGTGGTGCAGCAAATTGATAATATAGAGACTTTACAGAATGAACTGGAACGACTACAACCTGCTGAGATTCTCATTTCTGAAGAACAAGATTTTACTTTTACTCGTCATCTTCCAACGACACAGCGTCCACCGTGGCTTTTTGATCAAGAAACAGCCCGAAGATTACTACAAAAACAATTTGGGACCCGTGACTTAGCAGGTTTTGGTTGTCATGATATGCCAATGGCGATTATTGCAGCGGGGGTTTTATTGGATTATATCAATGAAACCCAACGCACTGCCCTACCTCATATTACTAGTTTACAAACAGAATTCACTGATGAGGGGATTATTCTTGATGCTGCCAGTCGTAAAAATCTAGAATTAGAACAAAGTCTGCATGGAGAACAAAAAAACACCTTAATTGCTGTACTCGATAAAACAGCAACTAGTATGGGCAGTCGCTTACTACGTCGTTGGTTAAATAAACCACTTAAAGACCAACAACAACTTAATCAGCGACATCAAGCAATTGCAGCATTTATAACGCATTTTGAATATGACAACCTGCATCAACAATTACGTCATATAGGGGATATTGAACGCATTGTGTCGAGGATTGCGATTGGTTCTGCAAGACCTCGCGACTTATCAATATTACGTGACTCTCTTAATGTCATCCCTTTATTACATCAAACATTGGATCAAATAAAACAACCACATCTTAATAAGCTACGTCGACAAATTGATCTTCATACTGAATTATTAGCATTGCTTAATCTTGCGATTATTGAAAATCCTCCCCTTTTGATGCGAGAGGGAGGTGTCATCGCAGAAGGTTACGATAAAGAGTTAGATACATTGCGTCATCTTAGTGAAAATTCAGACCAATATTTGCTTGATTTAGAAGCCCGCGAAAAACAGCGCACAGGGATTAGTGCTTTAAAAGTTGCTTATAATCGTGTGCATGGGTTTTATATCGAAATCCCACGCACACAAGCCAATCAAGTACCGCCTGAATACGTTCGCAGACAAACACTTAAAATGGTAGAGCGTTTTATTCTACCTGAGCTAAAAGAGTTTGAAGATAAAGTACTCTCAGCACGCGAACGCGCATTAGCACGGGAAAAGGCACTTTACGAACAACTATTGCAAAAAATAGCACAACATATTTTAGCCTTACGCAATACCGCGCAAGCCATCGCTGAAACGGATGTACTAGGAAATTTCGCAGAACGTGCGACTAGCCTTGATTACAACTGTCCCGAATTTAGTAGTAAGGCAGGTTTTTATATTAGCGAAAGTCGCCATCCTGTGGTTGAAAAAACACTTGACACCCCCTTTGTTCCCAATGATTTAATCATGGATGCACAGCGTCGCATGTTAATCATTACAGGCCCAAATATGGGAGGAAAATCAACCTATATGCGTCAAATGGCACTGATCACCTTAATGGCATACATTGGTTGTTATGTACCTGCAAAAACAGCCATTATCGGCCCTGTTGATCGTATTTTCACCCGTATTGGCGCACAGGACGACCTCAGCACAGGACGCTCAACCTTTATGGTCGAAATGACTGAAGCCGCTAATATTCTCAATAATGCCACCGAAAATTCTTTAGTGTTACTGGATGAAATTGGACGCGGAACCAGCACCTTTGATGGACTCTCATTAGCATGGGCTTTCGCAGAGTATCTTGCTAATGAGAAAAAAGCCTTCACCCTATTCGCGACTCATTATTTTGAACTCACCAGCCTACCAGAAAAAATTGCTAGCATTGCTAATGTACATATTGATGCAATTGAACACGGTGAAAAAATCGTCTTTCTACAC
>WGBH01000311.1 GCA_015494435.1 Thiotrichaceae bacterium
GCTAATAAGAATACTAACTAGAGCGTTAAATGATAAAACTACTTAATGAATGGTATCAACGCCATTTCTCTGATCCCCAGGTCGCCATTCTCGCCTTGCTTTTGATATTAAGCACAACTGTTATTCTATTAGCTGGTGATATCTTAACACCAATATTAGCTGCTATTATCATTGCTTACTTATTAGACGGTGCTGTATATTGGTTATATAGGCACAAAATCCCCCGATTTATTTCAATTATTGTTACCTTCAGTGCCTTTATACTATTAGTGTTTATCTCTCTGATTGTATTAGCCCCATTGATTGTACGCCAAGCCATTCAATTTATGCGAGAAATCCCTAGCATGTTGGCACAAGGGCAAGCTGAAATTATGCAACTTCCTAATAAATATCCCCATATTGTCTCAGAAAAACAAATTGGCGATATTATGACACGCTTACAATCACAAGTTGCTGATATATCTCAAAAAGTTGTTGAATTTTCTTTTGCCTCTTTTATTGATCTTTTATCGTCGATGGTCTATTTAATTGTGGTTCCTTTATTAGTATTCTTTTTCCTTAAAGATAAGGAAAAAATTATTATATGGTTTGCTAAATTTATGCCAAGAGACCGTACTTTGGTTACCATGGTATGGGAAGAAGTGAATAGTAAAATTGCAGGTTACGTGCGTGGGAAATTCATGGAGATATTAATTGTATGGGTCATTACTTATATCACTTTTTTGTTTATAGGTATTGAATACGCTTTATTACTCTCCTTTACGGTTGGAATATCGGTTTTAATTCCTTATGTAGGTGCTGCATTAGTTACCATTCCCGTTGCAATGGTTGCTTATTTGCAATGGGGATATGGCTCAGAAATGATGTACGCTTTAATCGCTTACGGTATTATTCAGTTCCTCGATGGTAATTTACTGGTTCCTTTACTTTTTTCAGAAATGGTTAATATACATCCTGCTGCAATTATTAGTGCTGTATTGATTTTTGGTGGAATTTGGGGTATTTGGGGAGTATTTTTTGCCATTCCATTAGCGACTGTCATTCATGCCGTTATCAACGCTTGGCCGCGCTTAAGTTAGTTCAATACAAATAAAGAAGAGATTTAATCATGTTTAACCCACTACCCATTGCATTATCCGTCCATATTTTATCTATTATTGTATGGGTGGGTGGAATGTTTTTCGCTCATCAAGCGCTTCGTCCCGCTATTGTTGAAGTATTAGAACCACCCCAACGTTTATCTTTATGGATTGCAACCTTTAAACGTTTTTTTATCTGGGTATGGATCGCAATAGTATTGATATTAAGCAGTGGCTTATGGATGATGAGTTTATATCCACAGATACCTGTTTTTATGCATATCATGCTCAGTCTAGGGATTATTATGATGCTCATTTTTTTGCATGTCTTTTTTGCCCCTTATAAAAAATTAAAACAAGCGGTGTCTGAACAACGCTGGGCAGATGGCGCTAAGGCATTAGGTCAAATTCGTCTATTAGTTGGCATTAATCTCAGTATTGGCTTAATAACCGCTATTGTAGCTGTCGCAGGAAAATTCTATTTATAAAGACGAAAAAGCTGAAGCTTTCACCTCTTTTATCAGGAAATGATTTACTTGAAAAACGATAGAACCAAAAAGTTATTTCATCTACATTTCTTGATTTACTATCGTGTATTTTAAGCCTTCTATTATTATTAGTTGTTATATCCTTTACCCATAGGAAAAAATCTATCCATTAAAAGTTTAAGAGGTTATTAATGATAAATAGCACTAAATTTCCATTCATAATAGGACTCATTGTGTTTTTTCTATCACCACTAAATGTACTTCCTTATGAAGCACCTTATAACAATCCTATTTTCCAAGACGTCTTAGGTAAAGCAAAATTACAGTTTCCAACCGATAAAATTCGTATCGGCTATGGACATTTTCAAGGTAAAGCTAAGCCTTATTTCTATTTAGAAAAAAAACGTTATATGACTTTTAAAGTAAAAAAAGAACCTCATGATTCAATTGTGCGGGCAGAATTACGCTTAGGTCCTAATGATTGGACTGTTTATACACCCACCCCTAAAATTTTAAATGCAGAAATACATCTATCAAACCCTGAAGGCTTAAATCAAATCACATTACTGCAAATTCATGGTATCAATCCAAGCTACCCCCCCCTGCGTATAACATGGCTAAGACATCATCGTGGAATTAAAAATCATATATGGGCTATTCTTAGACCCAGCCCTTACCATTCTACCATCCGCTATGTTGACTTAGGTAAACGCCAAGGTAAAAAGTTTACCCGTTATAGTATTAAAGTTGCTAAAGGTAACCTGGAAGTATGGGTTGACTGGAAACTTAAAGCACAACAGCCTCTTAATTTATGGAAAAATACTAAAAACTATTTTAAAGCAGGTATTTATCTAAGCGGTAAAGGGGATGCTGGTCAAGCAAAAGCACGTTATCGTTTACTCCAATATCATTAATAACTTATCTAGTTTGCTTACTGTCAATATTTAAGACATAAAAAATTACTGATTTCCCTCTTTCCTTAATTTATGTTTAAATATTTAGCTCATCCCCCCCCAATTGCTGAGTTAAATCATGTTTTCACAAATTAAAGAAGATATTTCTTGTGTATTTGATCGTGACCCCGCCGCACGTAATACTTTTGAAATATTAACCACCTACCCTGGTGTTCATGCCATTATTTTTCATCGTATTTCCCATACTTTATGGGAGAAAGGTATAAAATGGTTGGCAAGAGTGCTATCAAATGTTGCACGTTTATTTACAGGCATAGAAATTCATCCCGGTGCTGTTATTGGTCAGCGTTTTTTTATTGATCACGGCATGGGTGTTGTGATTGGCGAAACCGCTGAAATTGGTAATGATTGCACATTATATCATGGCGTTACTTTAGGTGGCACAAGTTGGCAAGCGGGAAAACGCCACCCAACGCTGGGAAATAATGTGGTTGTTGGTGCTGGTGCAAAAATTCTAGGTCCCATAAAGATCAACGATAACGCCCGCATTGGATCAAATGCTGTGGTTGTGAAGGAAGTACATAAAGATACAACCGTTGTTGGCGTACCTGGGCGCGAGGTTATACGACGTACAAACAAACAAAAAAACCGCGCCGCTCTCGCTAAAAAAATGGGCTTTGATGCCTATGGTGCAACCAAAGACATGCCTGATCCTGTCGCAAACACTGTCAATAAAATGCTTGATCACATTCATAAAATGGATCAACGTATGGATAAAATGTGCATACAAATACGTCATATCGGGGGAGATTTTGATATTGAACCCTTGCCTAAAATCAACGCCGAAAGATTTGACGAAAAAGAAATTAAAAAAAAGAGCAATATAGATTGTAGCAATACTTGACTGTTCTTATCAGGTATTCTACTATCCAGAGTATTAGGAAATACTGATAAACGAACAGTATCAGTATTGAATTAGAATAAGTATCTCTATAATGGGCTGTACCACAGTTCCTGCTAGATGCTTAAAAATGAGGATTTAGTTATCCCTCAAGCAGAGTTCAATAGTTGTTCTCACTTGAATTCTCATTTTTTAATAAGTAGAAGGGCATAAGAAATCTAATAACGCAAAGGCTCGGAAAATAAACGAACAAATATTAGATTTCTTGTATCCTTCTACTTAATGCTATGGAGCCTCAATGAAGTTAACCACAAAAGGTCGTTATGCGGTAACCGCAATGCTAGATATTTCTCTGCACTGCAAGGACAAGCCTGTGTCTCTCGCCGAAATTTCAGATCGTCAAGATATTTCACTGTCTTATCTTGAACAACTTTTTTCCAAATTACGCAAACAAGGACTCGTCAAGAGTATGCGTGGACCAGGGGGAGGGTATCGTTTAAGTCGCGCCCCTACCAAGATTACTATGTCCCAAATCATTCTGGCAGTGGACGAAAATGTCGATCTATCAAAATGTGGCGGGCTTAATAATTGTACTAAAAATGGGCATTGCTTAACACACGACTTATGGATGGATTTAAGCCACCGCATTCAATCTTTTCTTGATGATATTTCTTTGCAAGAAATGATGAGTCGTGCCGATGTTATCGAAGTAGCTGCACGACAACGCAAAGAAAAAATAATAAAAAAAATCCCAATAAGCTGACTCTTATGCTTTAGCAAATAAGAATATTTAAAGAAAAGAAAAACTAAACAATTAGCAAAATCAAAAAATATTATTTACAAGGATTGCGCATTATGAGCGAACTTAAAACCCCAATTTATCTGGATTACTCTGCTACAACCCCCGTTGACCCTCGTGTTGCAAAAAAGATGATGCGATACTTAACACCTGACGGAGTATTTGGCAATCCAGCATCAAGAAGTCATTCTTTTGGCTGGGAAAGTGATAACGCAGTAACAGAAGCTCGTGCCAATGTGGCAGCACTGATTAATGCTGACCCGCGTGAAATTGTTTGGACTAGCGGTGCAACTGAATCTGACAATTTAGCTATTAAGGGCGCAGCCCATTTTAATCAACGTCGTGGTAAACATATTATTACCATGAAAACAGAACATAAAGCCGTCTTAGATTCTTGTCGTCAACTTGAACGTGAAGGCTATGAAATCACTTACCTTGATCCCCAAGCGAATGGATTGCTTGATTTAAAGGCATTTAAAGCAGTCATAAGAGATGACACCACACTAGCTTCTATTATGCATGTAAATAATGAAATTGGTGTGATTCAAGATATTAAAGCAATAGGTGAAATCTGCCGCGAAAACAAAATTATCTTCCACGTCGATGCGGCTCAAAGTGCAGGTAAAGTACCTATTGATATGGACAATCTAAAAGTTGATTTAATGAGCTTCTCTGCCCATAAAATTTACGGTCCTAAAGGTATAGGTGCACTGTATGTACGCCGTAAACCACGTATTCGTATTGAAGCTCAAATGCATGGTGGCGGTCATGAACGAGGTATGCGTTCAGGTACATTAGCAACGCATCAAATTGTTGGCATGGGAGAAGCCTTTCGTTTAGCAAAAGAAGAGATGGCAAAAGACAATGAACGCTTAATGACATTACGAACTCGTTTGCTTGATGGGTTTCGCGATATGGAAGAAGTCTATGTGAATGGTGATTTAGAACAACGTGTTGCAGGAAATCTAAATATTAGTTTCAACCATGTCGAAGGGGAAAGCCTTATGATGTCGCTTAAAGATTTAGCGGTCTCATCAGGCTCTGCCTGTACCAGTGCTAGCTTAGAACCAAGTTATGTATTGCGTGCCTTAGGACGCAATGACGAGTTAGCTCATAGCTCATTACGCTTTACATTAGGACGATTTTCTACCGAGGAAGAAGTAGATCATGCCATTAAAGAAACACGTAAGGCAGTAGAAAAGCTACGCGATCTTTCGCCTTTATGGGACATGTACAAAGAAGGCATAGATTTAAGCAGTATAGAATGGGCAGCGCACTAAGGGAGTCCCTAATTAAGTTTAATTCGAGAAAATGTGCATAAACATGATTAAGCACATCTACAAACAAAACAGCGATGAGGTAAAGAAAATGGCTTATGGAAATAAAGTAATCGATCATTACGAGAATCCACGTAATGTTGGCATATTAGATAAAGATGCAAAAAATATTGGTACAGGTATGGTCGGTGCGCCTGCTTGTGGTGATGTAATGAAACTTCAAATTGAAGTTGATGATGATGGTATTATTAAAGATGCTAAATTCAAAACTTATGGCTGTGGCTCAGCAATTGCTTCTTCAAGCCTATTAACCGAATGGGTTAAAGGTAAAACTTTAGATGAAGCAAAAGAAATTAAAAATACTGATATTGCAAAAGAGCTAGAATTACCCCCTGTAAAAGTGCATTGTTCTGTATTAGCAGAAGATGCCATTAAAGCGGCAATTGATGATTTTCAATCAAAACAATAAGGTATCCAAATGGCAATTACATTAACAAAAATAGCTGCTGAACGCGTAAAAGCGTTTCTTGACAATCGTGGCAAAGGAATTGGTCTACGTTTAGGTGTTAAAACACATGGTTGTTCTGGAATGGCGTATGTAATGGAGTTTGTTGATGAAATTGAAGAGCATGATAAGATATTTGAAAGCCATGGTGTTAAAATTATCATTGACCCTAAAAGCCTTGTCTATCTTGATGGTACCGAAATGGATTTTCAAAAAGAAGGCTTAAGCGAAGGCTTTAAATTCTCTAACCCCAATGAAAGTGGTAGCTGTGGCTGTGGTGAAAGTTTTACGGTCTAAAGAGACTATGCAAATATTCATGGAAAAAATAAAAATGATTAAAATTCCCCATTTTTCTTTTGCCCTGAAATACTTACACCATCTCTAAAAAATGATATTCCTAAGATTTTTGTGGCATCCTTTCCTGCGTTTTAATTTAACGCAGGTACTCTCCCCTTTTACATGATTCTTTTGTGAGTTTGATTATGTCTTTAGAATTCAAACAAAATTATTTTGAATTATTCTCTTTACCGATTCAATTCCCCCTTGATAAGCAGTTATTAGCTCATAATTTTCGTGAATTACAGCGTCAATACCATCCTGATCGTTTTGCTAATAGCAGTGATCAAGAACGTCGCATCGCAGTTCAAACAACAGGCTATCTTAATGAAGCCAATGAGACTCTAAAATCTGCCCGTTTACGCGCAATTTATTTATTAGAGCTGCAGGGTGTTAATTTTGATCTATGTGAAACGACGCATGATATGAATTTTTTAATGGATCAAATGGAAACACGCGAAGCTTTAGAAAAGGCCACTCAAACTAACGATCCATTGGATCAGGTTGATAAAATTAGCCAGCGCATAAAACAAAACACACAATATTTAGAAGATGATTTTCAACACAATTTAGAGGCAGGAAATATAGCTAAAGCTAAAGAAGCAGTGCTTAAAATGCGCTTTTATGAACGTCTTACTGATGAAGCCAAACATTTACAGGAAAAATTAGAAGATGAAATGTTTGCATAATCAATTCTCGTTCCTACGTTTGATCTATAATTAATCTAAAAAAATACCTATGGCTTTACTTCAAATATCAGAACCTGGTATGTCAACCGCTCCACATGAACACCGTCTTGCGGCTGGCATTGATCTTGGCACTACCAACTCATTAGTTGCGAGCGTGCGTAGCGGCAATGCAACTACCCTAGCAGATGATCAAGGTCATCATTTACTCCCCTCTGTAGTACGTTATTTAAAAGATGGTTCGGTTCAAGTTGGTCAATCCGCACAGACTGCACTGACAAAGGATTTACAAAATGGCATCGCTTCTATCAAACGCTTATTAGGGCGTAGTATTACCGATGTAAAAACACTCGATGGCGTACTGCCCTATGAGTTTGTTAATACAAACTCCTCTGTACCATTGATCCATACTATTGCAGGAGATAAATCTCCGATTGAAATATCAGCCGAGATCCTTAAAACACTAAAAACGCGTGCAGAAAAAACACTAGGAGGTGAACTAAAAGGAGTCGTAATTACTGTTCCCGCCTATTTTGATGATGCTCAACGTCAAGCAACAAAAGATGCGGCACGTTTAGCTGATCTTAATGTGTATCGTTTACTAAATGAGCCAACAGCCGCCGCCATTGCCTATGGTCTTGATCAAAATCAGACAGTAGATGAAAAAATCATTGCTGTATATGATTTAGGCGGTGGTACGTTTGATATTTCTATTTTACGTTTAAATCGAGGCGTATTTGAAGTCTTAGCAACAGGTGGCGACTCCGCTTTAGGCGGAGATGATTTTGACCATGCGATTGCCCAATGGATTTTACAGCAGTTGAAGCAAGCAACGCCAGATGATAATAGACAGCAAAAAATTAAAAAACTACGTCAAATCATGCGAGAAGCACGACGTGTAAAAGAAGCCCTTACTGAGGCAGAAGAAGTCACCGTTTCTACCCAAGGCTTTGAAGGAATCTTAACTCGCACACAATTTGTAGCATTAGTTGAACCCCTTATTAAAAAAACCCTTTTTTCCTGTCGTCGCGCCTTACGTGATGCTGAACTAGAAAAAAATGAAGTCATGGATGTTGTCATGGTCGGCGGTTCAACTCGTATGCCTATTATTCGTGAACGTGTGGGTGAATTCTTTGAGCAACCGCCATTAGTTGATATTGACCCTGATAAAGTAGTTGCCATTGGAGCCGCTATTCAGGCGGATTTATTAGCAGGTAATAAACCAGACTCCGACATGTTATTGCTGGATGTGATTCCCTTATCATTAGGCTTAGAGACATACGGAGGGCTAGTTGAAAAAATTATTGCACGCAACACCACTATTCCTGTTGCTAAAGCCCAAGAATTTACTACCTTTAAAGATAACCAAAACGCAATGACCATTCATGTCTTACAAGGTGAACGCGAAACAGTTGAAGAAAACCGTTCTTTGGCTAAATTTACGCTACGCGGTATTCCCGCAATGGTTGCGGGGGCGGCAAGAATAAAAGTAACCTTTCAAGTTGATGCGGATGGACTGCTCAATGTCAGTGCAGAAGAACAGCTAACAGGTGCTAAATCCACCATTGAGGTCAAACCCTCTTATGGTCTTAGTGATACAGCAATTGAGAGCATGATTACCGACTCCATGACCCATGCAAAAGAAGATATGCAAGCGCGTAAACTGCGTGAACAACAAGTCGAAGCCGATAGAACCCTAGAAGCTTTAGACGCTGCAATGGCAACAGATGGCGATACACTGCTATCAAAAGATGAAAGAAAAATATTGCTAGAAGCACGCTCTGCCTTAGTCATAGCCAAGCAATCAGCAACAACTGAAACCATTGATGCTGCCATTAAGAATATGGAGAAAACAGCCGCATTTTATGTTGCACGTCGCATGGATGGCAATATTCGCACTGCAATGGCGGGTAAAAATATCAACAAATTCAAAGACTAGGTCAAACAATAATGCCACAAATTATATTCCTCCCACATGATGAAATTTGCCCAGAAGGCGCAATTGTCGATGCCGATAAAGACACCACTATTTGCGATGCCGCCTTAAAAGCAGGGATTGAAATAGAACATGCCTGTGAAAAATCATGCGCCTGTACTACCTGCCATGTTTATATACGAGAAGGCTTTGACTCCTTAGAAGAAGCCACTGACTTAGAAGAAGATTATTTAGACAAAGCATGGGGGGTAGACCCTGATTCTCGTTTAAGTTGTCAAGCTAAAGTTGCCAATGATGATTTAGTGGTAGAGATACCTAAATACACCATTAATATGGTTTCAGAAAATCACTGAGGGAATTAAAGATGGAATTAAAATGGATAGATACGCTTGATATTGCACTCGATTTAATTGATGCACACCCTGATGTTGATCCTCAATATATACGTTTTACCGATTTGCACCAATGGGTAGTTGCATTAGAAAATTTTAAAGATGATCCTGAACGCTCCAATGAAAAAATTCTTGAAGCCATTCAAATGATGTGGATTGAAGAAAATGACTAATCAATGAAATGAATACATTATGAACCAACTAAAAATAACCTTTCTATCAAAACTTTTCCCTATTACCACACTGATTGCGGGAAGTTTTTTTTTCATTAATAGTGCTATTGCGGAAGGTCTCAATGCACCACACCATCATGGTCAACTAGAAATGACCGTTCTTAAAATATCAGGACAAGTTATCTTTGATATCGTCGCTCCAGCACAAGATATTGTAGGCTATGAACATGCCCCTAAATCAAAAACTGACAAAGAAGCATTAGAAAAAGCAGAAAAATCATTATATGAAGTAGATAATCTGAACGTATTATTTGATTTTTATCCGAAAGAATCCTGCCTTCCTTTTGAATCTTATGTTAATTCAGATTTATTAAATATTCATACGCATTCAAAAAAAGAAAATAAATCCTTTATCAGCAAACTTGCCGAAGAAAATCACCCTAAAAAAATAGAAGATGACGTGCATGTAGTCGGTGTTGGTGGTCATAGTGATTTTGTGATGTCATATATCTTTGATTGTACAAATGTTGAGACAGTCACACTTGGTTTTTCAAAACAATTTCCTAGTATCGAAAAAATAAACATCAGGAAAAAAAATATCTATGGAGAAATTGTTGAAACATTAGATACTTCCAGCAAAGCTATGATTGATTTCAACAAACTTTAGGAAGTTTAAAATAATTGATTTTTATTCACAACAGCCGAAATGCATCTAAAATAATGACTAGATCGTAATAATTAATCAACGATGCCTGTTTTGGAATTAGCACCTTCTCTTATAGAATAGCCTCAAGCTACTCTAAGGAAATAAACGCACAAATAAAAGCCTCATCAAAGTAGCCTTGCAATATATCAATTATTTAAAAATAAACA
>WGBH01000312.1 GCA_015494435.1 Thiotrichaceae bacterium
CTGGGCATCGAGCTATATCGTAATATTTTGTTAGCGCGTGCTATTGGTTTAGATTTTTTGTCTTTTTTCCACTTTCTTTCCCATATTGCTTTTTGTGCATTAAAAGTTCGAGTTGCTGAGACTATTTTTAAATCAATATTTTCTTGCTTTGCTTTTTGACTCATTTTAATAAATGCTTCATAAACTTCTTTATTTAGATAGATATTTGATTTAGAAGAATACTTTTTAGCTATTTTAACAAAATTACTATGCGTTTTAGGGTTAAATCTGCCTTCGATGAAGGTCGTTAAGTCATTTTCTTTATCAATATCCTCAGCAAAAAGATTAGTGAATGAGAGCAGTATTGCTAAGTAAAATATTTTATGCATGAATTTCATTTTTAAAAATAATTTCCTATTTCATTTTAGGGATTGAAAATATCTATTGATAATGGATTTTGTTAATACAATATTACGCTACTTCTTAGTTAAAATCGTATTTATATTGCAAAAAGATAGAAAAATCAGGAAGTTTTAAGTAATAATTCTAGCGCTTTGAGGCTGTGAAACTTCCTTATCTAATCAGTGCTTCAATTTCCAAAACTTTTTGTGCCACTAATTTTGAATTCTGCTTTGCTTCAATATTAAGTCGTAATAAAGGTTCGGTATTGGATGCTCTTAAATTAAATCGCCAATGATTAAACTCTAAGCTAATACCATCAGTTGTATCAATCAATGCTTTTTCTGTACTGTTTTTTGAAGTGTAATATTGCATTATCCGATGAATAGAATCCTGAGTATTGGCGACTTTATAATTGATTTCACCACTACAGGGATAGGCTTGCATGCGTTCTGCTACTAGCTCAGAGAGTGGTTTTTGTTGATGACTTAGCCGTTGAGACACTAATAACCAAGGAATCATGCCACTATCACAATAGGCAAAATCTCTAAAATAATGATGTGCGCTCATTTCGCCCCCATAAATTGCATTTTTAGCACGCATTCGTTCTTTGATAAAGGCATGACCTGTTTTTGATTGAATGGCTGTGCCTCCTGCTTTTTTAACAATATCAATTGTATTCCACGTTAATCTGGGGTCGTGAATAATTTTTTCAGCGGGATGTTGTTGAAGAAAGGCTTCTGCTAGCAAGCCTACAATATAGTAGCCTTCAATAAATGCTCCTTTTTGATCAAACAAAAAACAACGATCAAAGTCACCATCCCATGCAATGCCCATATCGGCATTATTAGCAATCACTGCATCCGTTGTCGCCTGACGGTTTTCAATCAGTAAGGGGTTGGGAATACCATTAGGAAAGCGACCATCAGGCTGATGATGTATTTTTATGAATTCAATCGGGATTGCTAACTGATTAAAACGCGCTTCTAATGCATCAATAACATGCCCTGCGGCTCCATTCCCAGCATTTACAACGAGTTTGAGAGGTTTAATGTGTTGCGGATTGATGTAGCCTAAAAGATGTTGAATATAAGCATCTAAAATAGACTGTTGTGTTAAAACACCTTTTCGATCACAAGGTTTAAAATTTTGCTGTTCTGCTATGGCTTGTATTGCTTTTAGTCCTGTATCACCACTGATGGGTTTTGCCCCTTTAGCAACAAATTTCATGCCATTAAAATCGATGGGATTATGGCTGGCAGTGACTTCAATGCCACCGTCGACATCCAAATGAAACGCTGCAAAGTAAATTTCCTCAGTGCCTGTCATGCCAAGGTCAATCACATCGGCTCCTGCATCCATTAAACCTTGTGCAAGTGCTTTTTTTAACGCTTCACTGCTAAGACGAATATCGCCACCCACAACAACCCGCTTTGCCCTTAAATGCAAAGCATAGGCTCGACCTATTCTATAAGCAATTTCTTCATTGAGTTCTTGCCCTAATTTTCCACGTACATCATAGGCTTTAAAACAAGAGAGTGATTTATTTTTCATGATTAGAGCGTCCATATTGATCATCGTAGCGTTCAATATCATCTTCGTTTAAATAGCTACCTGATTGAACTTCGACCATTTCTAAAGGAATTTTGCCAGGATTTGCTAAGCGATGCATGGAGCCTAATGGAATATAGGTGGATTGATTTTCTGTTAGTAAAAACGTTTTATCATCACAAGTGACCTCCGCAGTGCCTTTCACTATCACCCAATGTTCAGCGCGGTGGTGGTGTTTTTGCAACGAAAGCTTAGCCCCGGGATTAACGCTAATGCGCTTCACCTGAAAACGATGCCCGACATCAATACAGTCATAGCTACCCCACGGACGATAGACTTCTGAATGATTTAGTGCTTCTGAAGCATTCTTGTCGATAAGTTGTTGCACAATTTTTTTAATGTCTTGGGCATGGTTTTTATGCATCACTAAGGTTGCATCTTTAGTATCTACCACCACGAGATCCTCAACACCAACCAGAGTGACTAAGCGTTTTTCAGTATAAATAAGATTATTTTTTGCATTATGTAGCATTGAATTACCGCGTATCACATTGCCTTGCGGATCTTGTTGTCCGACCTCCCAAACGGCAGGCCAGCTCCCGACATCATTCCAACCTGCATCTAAAGGAATTAGGGCAATATTATTGGCTTTTTCCATAATCGCATTATCAATGGAAATATTGGGAGAGGTGCTAAAACTATCATTATCAATACGGATAAAATCAATATCCTGCCGAGCCTTTTCAAGGGCAGCATGACAAGCCTGTAAAATTTCAGGTTGGTATTGTTCTACTGCATTAAGATAAGACGTTGCTTGAAACATAAACATGCCACTATTCCATAAATAATGCCCGTCTTTTAGATAAGATTCTGCTGTTATTTGATCGGGCTTTTCTACAAACTGCTCCACTTTATAGGCTATTTGCTTAGACTCTGCTTGATGTTGATTGTATTTGATATAGCCATAACCTGTTTCTGGCTTATTAGGCACAATACCAAAGGTCACCAGCTTGCCTTGTTTTGCGGTTTTTTCTGCTATCTCAATGGCATAATGAAAAGCTTGGATATTACTCATCACATGATCGGCAGGCAATACCAATAGCATTGCTTCTGGATCTGCTTTTAAAGCATGTAAAGCAGCCAATACAATCGCAGGGGCAGTATTACGCCCTATAGGTTCTAATAAAATCCCTTGATGTTCAAGATTCAACTCATGCAATTGCTCTGCCACCATAAAACGATGCTCTTTATTGCAAACAATAATCGGCGCTTGTAATGGTTTAAGCCCTTGTAAACGCAATAGAGTGGATTGTAATAATGTATTTTCTTCATCCACAACGGGTAAAAACTGTTTAGGACGCTGTTTACGTGATAGTGGCCAAAGGCGTGTGCCAGAACCACCTGAGAGAATAACGGGAATCATAGTTTTACCTTTTTTAGAATTCTTTTAATAAAAAACAGGGGTTAAGAGTATTCTTAAAACCCTGCTTTTTCATCTATGCTCTAGTATAACCTGAGTTTGGGATAAGAATTTTTTTCCATTTCCAAAGGAGTGAACGCTTTAGCTTTTTAGTCAATACATAGGAAAAGCTAAAGCGTTCATTCCTATCGTGTGTTCTCAAAGAGGAATTGAGGTGTGAGAAACACCTCAATTATTCTTATCCCGAACTTAGGTTAGTATATCATCCCGCTCTGTACACGACATTTTTCAAATTTTATCTAAGCTATTGATTTTTTGATTGATAAAGATGTCCAATGATAGAAATAATCAATAATTTAGAGTTGTTTAAAATTTTTGTCGTGTCCAGAGATCATCCCGTTGAAGGGATTAAAGATAAGACTCTTTTGTTGATTTTTTCCCCTCTATTTCTTCTGTCTTAGGTTGTATTTCTTTTTGAGGCGTCTTGTTTTCAATACTTGCTTTTTTTTCTTCTTTTTCTGTATCAGAGCTATTTAAGGTTAGATTTTTTTTTGTAGATTTGACTAAAATCTCTTCCTTTTTTTCTTCTACTTTTTCGATATGCTCTTTTTTAATTTTAGCTTTCTTCGTAGGGGCTGATACTTCACCTTCAGTCAATGATAAATCGGCATTGATTTTGGTAAAAATACCTTTGCCAATACCTTTTACCTCCATAATTTCTGCAATACTTGTAAATTCCTTATGTTGCTGACGATAATTAATAATTTGGTTCGCTTTTTTTTCTCCAATACCGTTCAGATAATACTGAAATGCGGAGGCATCGGCTTTATTGAGATTAACCATTTCTGCAAAAGCAGGAAGGCTGGAAAGGGAGAGTATTGTCGCGAGAAGTAGTGATTTATAGTTCATCATTGTACCTTATTTTTATAGATTAGGAGGGGGGGGTAGTAATGCATTTTTTTGATAAATCTAAGCAATCAATATAGCCTGAAATATCGTCGTTTCAGCATCAATAAATGGTTTAATGTTTGCGTTAGTTTACTTAGAAAATTGAGACATTTCTAAGCAGTTAGACTAATGGTAGCACCGATACCTCAATCGGTGTAAACTCCGCACAGCGAGAGATTATCATTCTCTAGGAAAGAGGGGGTGTAAGTATTCCTGTGATCAATAAGAATGGTTAATATTTGTTTTGTCCTAGAATACTCGTAATAGTCTCAAACTGGTCAAGAATAGAAAAGTTACTGTAACCTAGTTTCTGTTCTTGATTAGTTTCCTAGAAAAAACAATTAATATCTTTAACAAATACAAAAAATAACAACACTTATGGCTAAAATACTGCTGTTAAACGGTCCAAATCTTAATTTATTAGGTCAGCGTGAACCTGGACATTATGGAACGCTTTCCCTCGCCAATATTGAAGCAAAACTACAACAAATGGCTTCACAAAAAAAGCATCAGTTAATATGTTTTCAGAGTAATGCTGAACATAAACTGGTTGATAGAATTCATATAGCGCAGGGAGAAGAAATAGATTTTATATTATTCAATCCTGCCGCATTTACACACACTAGCATCGCCTTACGGGATGCTTTATTAGCGACTGAGCTGCCGTTCATTGAAGTACATTTATCCAATGTCTACCAACGTGAAGCCTTTCGACACCACTCCTATTTTTCTGATATAGCACAAGGCTGTATTATAGGACTGGGGTCTAAAGGTTATGAACTGGCTTTAGAGGCAGCGATTGACAAACTTGAAGCCTAGTTTTGAGGTATGAAAATCTAAACTCAAAATCCCAAGGCAACTACACAGGAAAAATCCAATGGATGTTCGTAAAGTAAAAAAACTCATTGAACTTGTTGAAACAAGCGGCATAGCCGAATTAGAAATTGTAGAGGGCGAAGAATCAGTGCGGATTATAAGGTATAGTGCTACTCCTGCTCCTGCTCCTGCTATTGCCGCTCCTGCTGTTGCACCTGAAGGTAATACTGTTATTGAGGCTGCGCCCGTTGTAGAGAATACAGTCGTAGAAACTACCATAGATTCGCCTATGGTAGGTACTTTCTATCGTGCTTCCTCGCCTAATGCAGCGGTTTTTGTAGAGGTTGGTCAAAAGGTTTCTATTGGTGATACCTTGTGTATTATTGAAGCGATGAAAATGCTCAATGAAATAGAAGCAGATAAAGCGGGAACGATTAAAACCATCCTTGTTGAGAATGAGCAGCCTGTTGAATTTGGTGAACCTCTTTTTGTTATTGAATAATTGGATGAGTTTATCATGATAAAAAAATTACTAATTGCCAATCGTGGTGAAATAGCACTTCGTATTTTACGTGCTTGTCGAGAAATGGGAATTAAGACGGTTGCGGTGCATTCAACCGCTGATCGGGATCTCAAGCATGTGCGCCTTGCTGATGAAGCGGTTTGTATTGGACCTCCTAGCTCTAAGGATAGTTATCTTAATATTCCTGCCATTATTAGTGCAGCTGAAGTGACTGATGCTGATGCTATTCATCCAGGGTATGGTTTCCTCTCTGAAAATGCAGATTTTGCTGAACGGGTTGAATCCAGTGGTTTTATTTTTGTTGGTCCTACAGCGACTACTATCCGTATTATGGGTGATAAAATCTGTGCCAAAGAAGCCATGGAGAAAGCCAACGTCCCTTGTGTTCCAGGCTCTGAAGGAGCGATTCCTGATAATTCTGAAGAAGCATTGGCAATGGCAGAGCGCATTGGCTACCCCCTTATTATTAAAGCAACAGGTGGGGGTGGAGGACGAGGTATGCGAGTGGTTTATGATTCATCCGATCTACTTGAATCAATTACAATGACTAAAACAGAAGCAGGAGCGGCTTTTGGTAATGATGTGGTGTTTATGGAGAAGTTTCTACAAAAGCCTCGTCATATTGAATTCCAAGTATTAGCGGATGAACATGGCAATGCCATTCATCTTTGTGAACGCGATTGCTCAATGCAACGTCGTAATCAAAAAGTGGTTGAAGAAGCGCCTGCCCCTGGTATTACCACTGAACAACGTGAAAGACTAGGGAGTATTATTAGTCAAGCCTGTGTTCAAATTGGCTATCGTGGTGCGGGAACATTTGAGTTTTTATACGAAAATAATGAATTTTATTTTATTGAAATGAATACACGTTTGCAGGTAGAGCATCCTGTTACTGAATTGATCACTGGCATTGATTTGGTTAAACAACAGCTTTTAATTGCAGCAGGAAAAAGACTTACCATCAAACAGGAGGATATTGTTCCTCGTGGACATGCTATCGAATGTCGTATTAATGCGGAAGACCCTGATACCTTTATTCCTTCACCTGGAAAAATTAAACACTTTCACCAACCAGGTGGATTAGGGGTAAGAGTTGATTCACATATTTACGGTGGTTATACCGTTCCGCCTTATTATGACTCTATGATTGGAAAATTAATTGTTCATGCCGATAATCGAGACTCTGCTATTGCCCGTATGGAAGGTGCGTTGAGTGAAATGGTAGTTGAAGGTATCAAGACTAATCTCCCACTCCAATGTCGAATTATGGCAGATACAGCCTTTCGTAAGGGGGGGGCGGGTATCGATTATCTTGAGAAAAAGCTTAGTCAAAAATAATGTCTACAAAAACGACAAAAAGCTGGTTGCAAATCAATTGTCATTGCAATAAAGCCTTTCAAGAAGTGATCAGTGAGTGCATGGAAGATGCTAATGCACTCTCTATCACTTTTCAAGATGCAGGTGATCGCCCTGTGTTAGAACCTTTACCCGGTGAGACACGCTTATGGGATGATTTAATTATTAGCGCTCTTTTTGAAGCTGAAGATGATTTATCTGCTTTATTACTGACTCTCAAAAACAAGCAATTAAAATGGCAAATAAGTGATATTCAATTAGAAAAGTTTGAAGACCAAGACTGGGAACGGGCTTGGATGGATGATTTCAAGCCGATGCAATTTGGTAAAAAGCTGTGGATTTATCCTAGTTGGAATGATCTCCCCGATGATGACAGCATTCAAATTATTTTAGACCCTGGGCTAGCCTTTGGCACAGGAACACATCCAACCACTGCGTTATGTTTAGAATGGTTAGATGCTAATCCCCCTAAAGGTTTGTCAGTGATTGATTATGGCTGTGGCAGTGGGATTTTAGCCATTGCGGCAGTTAAACTTGGGGCTGATTATTTGATTGCTACTGATATTGATCCACAGGCACTGATCGCCACCAAAGATAATATGCAAAAAAATCAGATGCCTGAGACTGCTATTGCTTGTTATTTCCCACAACAAATGCCAGCAAAATCGGTTGATTTACTTATGGCTAATATCCTCTCAGGTCCTTTAGTAGAACTTGCTGAAATCTTTGCACAGCTGAATAAAGTGGGAGGGACTATTGTATTATCGGGTATTTTAGAACAGCAAACGGATAATATACTTGATGCTTACCAAGCCTATTATACGAATCTACAGGTGACACAAAAAGAAGATTGGATTAGGGTAACGGGACAGCGTAAATAAAATCAGGAGGTTTTAACAATACCTTCGCCAATTTTAATTCAAGCTTAAAACAGCTTTTCTGTTTTATATAAATCAACCATTTACAGGTGTTAAAAATGCGATAAAATGCGTTGATTTTCATTTTGGCGACGATGTTGTTTAAGTCATTTAATTATTTGGAACTTCCTTATATTCTACAAAATCTCTCTTGGTATATATCTCTCAAATAAATAAGAACTGACTGTCTCACCAACAGAGATAGTATGTGTTATCAGATTATGGTCTTCTGTCCAGTAATGTAGTTGATAAGTTGGATCTTCTAAAATAAATTTATCACACTCTAAATTAAGATCAAGTAATAACCGCATTCCCATACTAGGTGCAGTACTTACAATCGTACCGCGCCAACGGGTGTGAATGGGGGTGTGAATATGCCCACAAATAATGGCTTCTATATTGGGGTATTTTTCTATTACATCACCGAGTCTTTCCTCGCCTACAAAACAATCGATATCAGTTTCGATAACGCCGCATTTAACGGGTGGATGATGCATGAAAATAAGTGTTGGTTTTTCATTATTCTCAGCTAGACGTTGATCCAACCAATTTGCCCTTAATTCACAAATTTCACCGTTAGAAGAGTGAGGAATCGTGCTATCAAGCGCAATTAAACGTAGTGCATAGTCCTCAATAACATAGTGAATAAAATCATTATTTGTTACAGGGCAGGCTGTTCCTTTAAAGGTGTTCCAGACACCTTCTCTATTATCATGATTACCAGGAATTACATAGAATGGCATTTTCAATTGCGATAAAAGTAGCGCTGAGTGTTCAAATTCCTCGATTAATCCTTTATTGGTAATATCGCCTGTTAATAACACAATATCAGGTTGAGGATTGCTATTATTAATATGCTCAATACAACGAGCAAGGTTTTCAGCCATCGGTGCAATATTATAAGTTTTTCTACCTTCAATCGGAATATGGGTATCACTGATTTGCGCTATTAACATTTACAATTCGCCCCTTAGGAATCTGTGTGAAATAACTTCCTTATCCTGATTTTCCTTTTTATTTTGGATTAAACTCTTTTAATCATCACATAAAGTAACGATAGCCCTCTTTGAAGTGGGAGGTGATAATAAATCAAAATTTTGCTTATTTATTTTTTGATATTCAAAGCATTGTTGAGGCGTATAGCAGGCTGCGCAACGATAACAATAATGCAAAAGATCAGAAAATAAATAAGTAAAATGTTAGATTTATTGTGCCCTCCTACTCATATCA
>WGBH01000313.1 GCA_015494435.1 Thiotrichaceae bacterium
CGTCACCAGTGAGTTTCAAGCTTCACCATAGAACAGAAGGTTCGCTATCACATACCACCGAAACGAGTTCGTCATCCTGCGGACTGATCTTTTGCTTCCAGTTACTCCCCACCTTGCCTCACGACAACGCAGTTACTTTCAGCTACAGGGCTATGGCTTTCCCTGACACGGACTTTCACCATGCTAATTAAACGCCTTCGAGGGCGTACTGTTCCCAAATTCTCATTTGGGAACACGCTACCAGAAATTCCATTTTGACCTTTGTCTTATGGAAATAGAATTTCCAGACGGTATTCCCAAATAGGAATTTGGGAACAAGTACAAAAACTATATTTTGAGCTTTACATTGATTGAATCTTCTTAAGTTGTTCTTCAAGCTGAGTTAATGCTATTTTTTGATCGTCAGCTTGTTGACGTACTTGATTAACAATTTTTTCAGGGGCTTTATCAGCAAAGTTAGGATTATTTAAACGTGCTTCTAAACCTTGTAAGCCTTTTTGGATTTTCTCAATTTCCTTGCTTAAACGTGCTGTTTCAGCTTCTTTATCAATCAATCCTGCCAGTGGAATGAGTATTTTCATTTCACCCACTAATGCGGTGGCAGATTCAGGTGCATCCGCGTTTTCTGCTAGCCATTGTGCCGTTTCTATTTTAGCCAATGCATTAATAAATAGAGCGTTTTGATTAAAAGTTGCTTTATCTTCTGCTGTCCAGTTTTGTAATAAAATGGGCAAGGCTTTACTAGGTTTAATATCCATTTCAGAGCGGATTTTGCGAATACCGACAATAAAGTTTTTTACCCATTCCAGTTGTTGATTGGCGACTGTGTCAATCAAGTTATTATCCGCGACAGGATAGGCTTCTAGCATAATGGTATCGCTAGTTTTTGCTGTTAAAGGTTTAATCGTTTGCCAAATTTCTTCGCTAATAAACGGCATAATAGGATGCAGTAGGCGAAGTAGGGTTTCAAATACAGCCACTAAGGTATGACGTGTGCCCCGTTTTTCTGCATCAGAGCAGTTATCAGAGAAGAGGACAGGTTTGGATAATTCTAAATACCAATCGCAATATTGACCCCATATGAATTCGTACAGGGCTTTCGCAGCAAGGTCAAAGCGGTATTTTTCAAAATGCTCTGTTACTTCCATTTCAATCGTTTGTAGTTGTGAAATAATCCAGCGATCTGCTAATGAAAGTTGCAGAGGATCTTTTGTGTTTAGCCCGACATCTTTCTCTTCAGTTTGTATTAACACATAACGCGCCGCATTCCATATTTTATTACAGAAATTACGGTTGCCTTCAATGCGTTGTAAATCAAAGCGAATATCACGTCCATTAGAGGCTTGTGAGGCAAAGGTAAAGCGTAGTGCATCGGTTCCATAGGCAGGAATGCCATCAGGAAATTGTTGCTTGGTTGCTTTGCGAATTTTATCGGCAAGATGCGGTTGCATCATATTACTGCTACGTTTTACTAATAAATCATCCAGAGAAATGCCGTCGATAACATCCAGTGGATCAATGACATTACCTTTTGATTTAGACATCTTTTGACCGTCACCATCGCGGACTAAACCGTGCATATAGACTTCTTTGAACGGTACTTCGCCATCCATAAATTTAAGTCCAAACATAATCATGCGTGCAACCCAAAAAAAGATAATATCAAAACCTGTGACTAAGACATTGGTAGGATACCACGTAGTGAGTGCCTCGCTATTATCAGGCCAGCCTAACGTAGAAAAAGGCCATAGCGCAGAGGAGAACCATGTATCAAGTACATCTTCATCTTGGCGTAATATAATATTATCATCGAGTTGATGTTTTTCGCGTATTTCTATCTCTGATTTGCCCACATAAATTTTACCAGAGGCATCATCATACCAAGCAGGGATACGGTGTCCCCACCACAACTGACGTGAAATACACCAATCATTAATATCTCGCATCCAACTAAAATACATATTTTTATAGTTATCAGGAACAAATTTAATACGCCCACTTTCAACCGCTTCAATGGCAGGTTCAGCTAATGGGGCAACTTTTACATACCATTGGTCGGTTAAATAAGGCTCTACAATCACACCCGAGCGATCCCCACGCGGTGGCTTGAGTTTATGCGGTTCTATTTTAACTAATAAACCTGCTTCCTCTAAGTCTGCAAGGATTTTCTTACGCGCCTCAAAACGATCTAAACCGCGATAAGCTTCGGGGGCATTATCATTCATTATTGCAGAGGGGGTGAGTAGATTAATGATTTCCATCTCATGACGTTGACCCACTTCCCAGTCATTGAAATCGTGCGCTGGTGTGATTTTTACACAACCTGTACCAAACTCAGGATCAACGTATTCATCGACAATAATTGGGATTTTACGATCTGTCATTGGAACCCAGACCTCCTTTCCAATAACATCCGTATAACGTGAATCCCCTTTACTAACTGCTAATGCACCATCAGCTAAAATAGTTTCAGGTCGGGTGGTCGCAATTTCTATAAAACCATCCCCCTCAACAAAGGGATACCTAACATGATGCATAAAACCATCTTCTTCCTCTGCAATCACCTCAATATCAGACAGTGCGGTATGCAACACAGGATCCCAATTTACGAGGCGTTTACCACGGTAAATTAACCCTTCATCATAAAGTTTTACAAACACCTCTTGAACTGCTTCTGACAAACCTTGATCCATTGTAAAGCGTTCACGCGACCAATCAGGAGACGCACCTAAACGGCGTAATTGTTGCGTAATTTGCCCACCAGATTCTTCTTTCCATTTCCAAACACGCTCAATAAATTTCTCTCGACCCAAATCATGACGGTTTTTACCCTCCGCATTAAGCTGTCGTTCCACCACCATTTGCGTCGCAATACCTGCATGATCAGTACCTGGTTGCCATAAGGTATTATCCCCTTTCATGCGATGATAGCGGATTAATATATCCATAATCGTATCTTGGAAGGCATGACCCATATGCAATGTGCCCGTAACATTAGGCGGTGGAATCATAATGCAATAAGGATCACACTCGCTATTATCATTAGGGCTAAAATAGCCTTTATCTTCCCAATGTGTGTACCAGCGTTGTTCTATATCTTGAGGGGCGTAAATCTTATCCATAGGTGTTTTTTATTTTGCAGTGATTTTAGGGCATCTCGAATAGATATACCCTTTAGGGGGCGCGATTATAGCCTGAAAGGGGGTGTTATTGAATCAGGATTTATGAGATGGGCTGTCAACATCCTGAATCTGTAAGGCAAAAGAGCAAAAAGCACTCATCCTCTAAACGCTTCAGACTATCTCAATAATTATTGGTATCACTCGATGCTCCAGTTTTTAACTTTAGATTTCTATTGATATGTTAATTTGTTAAAATTCAATGATTTATATTATTTTTAAAAATAATCAGAGCGTACAATGCGTCTAACATCATATTTTCGGCATCCTTCATATACCTAAAAAGTAGTTTACACTTTACCTGAACAGCAATAAATCCAGACAATAGAAA
>WGBH01000314.1 GCA_015494435.1 Thiotrichaceae bacterium
TTAATAAACTATTAAATTCGCCTTTTATCTCTGCCTCAATGGGCAAATACCAGCAATTTTTAAGTCTAAACTGCTGACATTTTACGGCATCTTTTTCTGTCATAATAATGATCTTATTATCCTTAAACTGTAATTCTTTTTTTGTGAAAGCATGATGATCAGGAAAGCTATGCTTGATTAACTCAAGACCTAAGGTTTCTAATGCGCTATAAAATCGAGCGGGATTACCTATTCCTGTCACGGCATGAACGGTTTTTCCTTTTAAAGTCGCTAATGGCTGAGTCTGTTCCTGTTTAGACAAGGAATATAGCAAACCTCCTGATAAGCGCATTGAAAAAAGGGACTCTAACTGATATTTCCGTGCAAACCTATCTTTTTGGTGCTTGTTTTTTGAGAATGCGTGATTGAATACTATAAAATCTACATCTTTTAAACGCGATGAATGCTCTCGAAGTGGGCCGGCTGGAATACAGTAGCCATTGCCGAGTTGACGCTCAGCATCTATTAATACAATTTCAATATCAGCTTTTAAATTATAATGCTGTAAGCCATCATCAGACAGTATCAGATCACAATCGTATTGTGCGCAAAGGTATTGAATGCTTATATAACGATCTGCACCTGCAACTACAGGTACTTTGGTGTTTTTTGCCAGTAAAACAGCCTCATCTCCTACCTGTTCAGGATGACTTAATGCTGTTACTTTTTGTGGCGATTGGATGGATTTTCCACCATAGCCACGGGTAATAATGGCAGGTTTATAACCCGCTTTTAAAAGTAATTTAGCTAAATAGATAACAACAGGTGTTTTGCCTGTACCACCAATAGAAATATTGCCAACAATAATCAGGGGTACTGTTATTTTGGAGCGTCTACGCGTGAGTTTCCAGCGTTGGAAAGAGTGAAGGGCGCAATAAAGCAGAGTAAAGGGAAGTAATACCCATTTCCCTTTACCTTGTTGGTACCAAATATTCTCTAGTGAGCGTTGTAGCCAAGATGTGTGTTGGTGATGATGCATGATTTAATTGCTAGCTACTTAGGAAGTTTCAAGTAATGAATTTACCCATATTGCGCTGATTTTTTGTTTCTGATTGGAGCATCTCAAGAGGCGCATAGTTATTCTACGCAACGATTGAGATGATTCAAGCAGGGACAAAAGGGCAAGTAAGATTGGTAAATTCATTGTTTGGAACTTCCTTGGTTCTCATTTGTCGTTGTCATTTGTGCTACTAGCCTCAAATTGTAAGCGATGTAATTTAGCATAAGCATCGCCTTTATCGAGCAGTTCTTTATGTGTTCCCATTTCAATAATTTCCCCTTGCTCCATCATTAAAATGATATCTGCTGATTCAATAGTCGATAAGCGATGCGCTATCATAAAAGTAGTGCGTCCTTTTAATAACTGATCTAATGCAGATTGAATCATTTTCTCTGATTGTGTATCAAGAGCCGAGGTTGCTTCATCTAAAATCAGTATTGGCGCATCGGCTAAGATAGCTCTTGCAATTGCGATACGCTGTTTTTGCCCGCCCGAAAGTAAGGTGCCATTTTCCCCGACTTTGGTATCGAATCCCTCGGGTAAGGCTTGAATAAACTCTAATGCATGTGCTGCACGGCTAGCTTGCTGAATTTCATCCTCGCTGGCATGGCGCATTTTACCGTAGGCTATATTATCTCTTACCGAGGCATTAAATAGGGTGATATTTTGCCCAACATAGGCAAATTGCTGTCTTAAATTATTGAGTTGAATATCGGTTATTGCAATATCATCCAGTAAAATATCACCCGCATAATAATTATAAAAACGCGGCAACATATTGACTAAGGTGGTTTTCCCACTGCCTGATTGCCCAACCAGTGCTATTTTCTGACCTGATTCTACTTTAAAGCTAATGCCTTTAATCACATCCTTTAAAGCGCTAACATAACGAAATTTTACATCTCTAAATTCTATTTTCCCTTTGGTATTGTTGATTATCTGCCTACCTGTGTCTTCTTCTTGAGACGCATCGAGCAAGGAGAAAATATTTTCCCCAGCAGCAATACCACTTTGCAAGATGGCATTGACTTTAGTCAGACGTTTAACAGGGTCGAGCAATAACATCATCGCTGCCATAAATGCCATAAAGGTGCCAGGTGTAAAATGTTCAATCAAACCATCATGGGTTGCAATATAGATAATAATAGATAAGGCAATTGCTACAATAAAATGCACTGTCGGCATACTGAGTAGTTCTGTCACGACACGTTTCATAAAGGCGCGACGATTGCGCTCATTGACTGCTTCAAAACGTCGTTTTTCATCCTCAATTCCATCAAAAATACGAATTTCTTGAGGGGTAGCAATGGCTTCGCTACTGATTTGTGTGACTTCACCGACGGAATCTTGAATTTGACGACTAAAGCGTCGAAAACGCTTTGAAACATAAGAAATAATCAATGCAATAATTGGGCCACTTAGCAAGACAACAAGGGTTAATTGCCAACTGTAATACAACATTAAGGTTAATAAGCCAATAATAGTGGCAATATCTTGAATCAGAACCTTGAGTCCTTTCGTTGCTGCCTCTGCAAGCTGTTCTACTTGAAAGATTAACAGTGTAATTAACTGCCCCGAATTATTTTTATCATAGTAACTCAGTGGTAAATTCAATAAACGATCAAATAACTGACTGCGTATTTTAGTAACCACATTGCGCCCGACTAATGATAAATAATAGCCCGATATAAAACCAGAAACGCCACGCAGTAGAAAAATAAGCAACAGTGCAAAGGGAGCTAAGCGGATTGTTTCTGGATCTTTATCCATAAACGTTCCATCAAGTAAGGGCTGAAGATAAGCGGCAAATAAAGGTTGTGTTGTGGCGTTAATCAATAGACCAAAAAAAGCGAAGAATAAAAATAAGCGATAAGCTAAAGCATAATTTGCTAAGCGCTTATAAATGGTAAATCCATTGGTTTTTTTATTGTTTGATGAATCCGATACAGTTTTAGAACTAAGCATTCTATCCTTAAATTACTTTTTTCTTTTCGATTGAGTAATTGCCATCGAGAAATTAGTTAATCCCAAGCGTCCTGCTATATCCATAGCGGTTACAACCGCTTGATAATTAGCATGAGCATCTGCACTTATGATTAAAGGTGGATTATTTCCTCGTCGATCAAGTGCCTGACTCATGGCTTTAAATAAGGTTTCGGGTTTATTATTTAATACTTCTAAGCCATCAATATAGTAACGCCCTTGGCTATCAACTAATAATTCTAAACTATTTGGTTGAGAATTTGATGCTGCATTTTGCGCGGTTGGCAGGTCAATTTTAATTCCTTCATCGCGGTCAAAAGTGGTTGTAATCATAAAAAAGATCAGCAATAAAAAGACCACATCAATCAGTGGCGTTACACTCACCTCAACATCATCTATCACATGCTGGCGGAAGTTCATGTTAAATTACCTTTTGCTTGTTGCGCTCTGGCATTTGCCTGTTGTTGTGCCATTAATTTTTGTTTGGCTGCTTGAATCGCCGCGCTAGGGTTGGATGACGAAGCTCCCATTGTGTTAGGGACTTTGCGATTGATAGTATCAATTAGCTTCATTGTCTCTTTTTCCATTTCAATCGCATAATCATTGATTTTAGCACGAAAATAACGATGAAAAATTAAGGCAGGCACTGCAACTGAAATACCAGCGGCAGTGGTAATCAATGCTTGCGATATCCCTCCTGCTAAATCGGTTGGATTACCCACCCCTTGACTGGTAATGACGCTGAAAACATTGATCATGCCAACAACGGTGCCTAATAAACCCAATAGCGGTGCAATAGTGGCTATTGTTCCTAAACTTGTCATGTATTTATCCATGGCATGAATAACGTGGCGACCCGTTTCTTCAATACTTTCTTTTAATGAATGGCGTGGTAAATGTGCATTCTCTAGTCCTGTTGCTAACACCCGTCCTAGTAAAGAGCTTTCTCTTAATTTATTAATTTGTGCTGGAGAGGCTCGTCCTGATAATGCAAGTTTACGGGCTACATTTGTGGTTCCATCAGGCATAACTTTTTTTTTATTCAAGGAAAAAAATAAAGCCCCGATAATCGCCATAGCAAGAATAGATATTAGAATAATAGGGATCATCAATATGCCCCCAGCAGTGATAAATTCGAACATTAGTTAGCCTTGTTTCCTGTTTTTATAATTAAAAGCCCTTTTGCAAATCGCCTGCTATCAAGTTTAGTAGTAGCTGACGATGTAATAACATTGTACGTGATTCTCTGCATAAAATAAATATAGACCGCCTATCAGTTGACGAAGTGTAAGCTTCTAAGCTTCTTAGCTAAGCCTCTCTTAAGATTATTATAGTTATAGGATGTCTTAAAAAAACAGACCCTTTATCAAACAATCCTTTACACTTACAAATAACATTGAATAAAATATAAGCTAAAACCCCAGTATATCAATTCCTATAAAAATAATAATAATAAGGTTCCCCGATATGAAAAAACTGACCCCCATTAAGAAAAATATCAAGCTTGTCATTTTTATTAGCGCAGCGACGTTTTTACTATGCTCAAATGTTAATGCAAATCTTCCGAAGGCAGGTTTCAATTATATTAAAGCCTCAGCAGCTTATATTGACCAATCCAGTACAGGTATGATGGATAGAATTTATTTTGGTGGCGCTTTGGGCGCATCAGAGGCAGAAACTTATTGCGCTATTACTAAAGGCTGTGAAAATAAAGATAGCTCGTGGAAAGCTTTTGCAGGTTACAATATCAGCGAAACATTCAGTGCCGAGGCGGCTTATACTAATATTGGTGATCTGCATAAACAGGGTACATCCTCTGATATTTCAGCACTCTCCGTCTCAGGAGTAGCTAATTTAAACGTCAGTGACCAATTGGGCGTTTTTGCTAAAGCAGGTTTTTCACGTTGGGAAAGCAAAAATACAGACAGTGATAAAAGTGGCACAGGACTCACTTACGGACTAGGTGCAAAAATTAGCTTAAGTGAATCAATGAAGCTACGAGCAGAGTGGGAACGTTTACCGAGTATCACTACCAGCAATACTGAAGAGTCGGATATGAATATGATGAGTATCGGTGTTGAGCTATCAACGCTTTAAAGACGTTTTCAGTCATTTGTTCAAACGTCGAATGGAGGCTAATGCACCTTGTAAAATACGCATTTCATGTGTATCTAATTCGGCGCGTGAAAAGATATTGCGTAGCCGTTGCATGACTTTTCCTGGATGATTTTTAATAATAAACCCAGTGTCTTTTAAGGTTTGTTCCAATTGGATATAGAATGTTTCTAGTTCTTTGGCAGTGGGTAATTCTCTGGAGAATAAATCATCGGCTAACGGCTTTGCTTGCTCTTTGCATGAGTCTTTGTAAATCTCATAGCTCAGAGTCTGCACCGCAGCGGCAATATTTAATGAGCTATAGTCAGGATTAGCAGGAATAGTGACACGGTATTTTGCTAAAACTAAGTCCTCATTAAACAACCCCATACGTTCAGGGCCAAAAATTAAGGCGACAGGCGCTTTTTTAGCCACCGTATTTAAAGCCTGTGCCATTTTTTCTGGGTTTAATTCAGGTAAATCATTTCCGCGTACTCGCGCAGTGGTCGCAATCACCAAAGAACAATCTTTTACTGCGTCATAAACACTGTCCACCACAATCGCTTGCGCTACTGCATCTTTAGCCCCTGCGGCCATTTTTAAGGCTTCATCCGATGGAAAATCACGCGGTTGCACTAAATACAGCTGACTTAGCCCCATTGTTTTCATAGAACGCGCTGCTGAGCCAATATTGCCAGCATGAAAAGTACGCACCATTACAATGCGAATATTATTTAACATTGTTTATCCTCGGGTTCTTCTAAGTAGGTGGGCATAATAAATCTAACAAAATTTTCGATGTTTATTTTTCAATATTCAAGGCATTGTTGAGGCGCATAGCAGAGGGCTACGCAACGACAATAATAACGCAGAAGATCGGAAAATAAACGAGTAAAATGTTATATTTATTGTGTCTACCTACTTAAGCTCTGTTTGATAAAATCATCCGCTATATGAGGTAATTCAATCGGTTGATCAAACCAGAGATATAACGGCTGATCAAAGCCCATACCGTGCATATAATTATAAAGCGCTCGATTTAATCCTTTACCTAACATTTCATGGTCTGCGCTTACTTTATCAATAAAATCAATATCATTATTGGCAAATAAAGCATGATTAGGCGGATTAAGTGTGATCGCATATTCATTTGGATTCAATCCCACAGGGCTATGAATAGTGGCAGAAAAACGATGCCAATAAGCGGAATGGAAGCATTGATTGAGCATCAGTTGACGCACATATTCTAAGGATAAAATCGTTTCTGCTTCGGTTTGAGAGGGGAATCCATACATCAAATAAGTATGCACTAAAATACCTGCATCAGAAAATCCCTTAGTGATGCGAGCGACTTGTTGCACTGTCACCCCTTTTTTCATTAGCTTTAAGAGGCGATCTGAAGCCACTTCTAAACCGCCGCTAATGGCGATACAGCCTGAATCTGCTAATAACTGGCATTTTTCAGGCGTAAAGGTTTTTTCAA
>WGBH01000315.1 GCA_015494435.1 Thiotrichaceae bacterium
CGCTTCTTACCGCTTAATAAAACAGCGATAAAAAAACAACGTACTTTAAAAACCATCTCAGAATGGCTATGGTTTTCTATTGTCTGGATTTATTGCTGTTCAGGTAAAGTGTAAACTACTTTTTAGGTATATGAAGGATGCCAAAATTATTTAGTTTTTCTTCTTTGATATCAGTTAGTATTTCAATAAAGTTATTACCTCTTGCATATGAAATATAGCAACATGTAGCGCCATTTAGAATGCAAATTCTACGTATTGTTTCTTTGTTGGGTGTGATTGAATTCATAATTGATGTTTATCATTGAACATGATTAGCTATTGTTTTAGTTTCGCATTAAATTTTTGTAAATACAACAGGGGAGTTGGCAATCGTATGTCAATTAATGAGGAAAATATTGTAACGGGGGAGAGTGCAAAATCTTCTGCTAAGTTATTTAGTTATGGAAATATTGTGGCGGTACTTATTCCATTGCCAATGTTAATTTTTTGGTTTGGGGCTTCTATTGTTTTTTATGCAACACAAAGACATCATCCTAACCCAAGGGTTGGTTATTATACCCAAATAGCAGCTTATCAATATTATGCTTTAGCTGGATTATTAGTACCAGTGTTAACATTTGCTCCAGAAGGTTTTTTTAAAAATTATTGGTTAATTATGTGGATTATTTGTATTGTATTAATCGTTCCATTGGCCATAATGCAGTTAATTAAAATTAACCGTGAAGAATGGGAAGATGTCACTATTGAGAAACAACAGCACTAATAATCAGTTTGAGATAGAAGCTGAAGCCTTACGAACAGACTGGGATATTAAAGAAATAGAAAATCTGTTTGATAAACCTTTTGTTGATCTTCTTTATCAGGCACAAAAAATCCATCGACAAAATTTTGATCCCAATACCGTGCAGGTAAGTACATTATTAAGTATTAAAACAGGTGCTTGCCCTGAAGATTGTTCTTACTGCTCTCAAAGTGCTCAAAATGATACTTCTTTGAAGCGTGAAAAATTATTGTCATTAGAAAAGGTGGTAGCAGCAGCAAAAGAAGCGAAAGATTCTGGAGTTACTCGTTTTTGTATGGGAGCGGCATGGCGCAACCCTACCGATAAAAGTCTTGATAATGTCATTGAGATGATTACAGAAGTAAAAAGTCTTGGGATGGAAACTTGTGTCACCTTGGGAATGCTAAGTCGAAAACAGGTACAGCGTTTAAAAGCCGCTGGGCTAGATTATTATAATCATAATTTAGATACTTCCCCTGAATTTTATGGCGAAGTGATTACGACGCGAACTTATCAAGATCGTTTAAATACCATTGGGTATGTTCAAACTGCAGGTATTAAGGTTTGTTCTGGTGGAATATTAGGAATGGGAGAAACAAGGTATGATAGAGCTAGATTGTTGCAAGAGTTAGCTAATTTATCTCAACATCCAGACTCTGTTCCTATTAATGATTTAGTACAGGTTAAAGGGACTCCATTAGATGGTATAGATCGGCTTGATTCCTTTGAATTTATTCGCACTATAGCTGTTGCTAGAATACTGATGCCAAAATCCTATGTACGCTTATCGGCAGGACGTGTAGAGATGAATGATGAAATGCAATCATTATGCTTTCTAGCAGGTGCAAATTCTATTTTTTATGGAGAGCGATTGCTGACAACAGACAATCCTGTAGAGAATCATGATGATGCGCTAATGCTTAAGCTTGGAATGAAAAAGGAAAAGCTTCCCCTCACGCTTTAGTGTTTAATTGTATTCTTAATTATTTGGCGCTTCTTTACGGATGATAAAAAGAAGTCTCTTCTTGTACAGCCCAGCGAATCTTTTTGGCAATTCCTGAACCAATGCCATCAATCTTTTGCAATTCATCCGCTGTTGCTGTTAAAACAGCCTCAATACTGCCAAATTGATCTAGTAATGCATTGGCTCTTTCTGAGCCGATATTAGGTAAACCTTGGAGAATATGCAATTGTGTCTTACGTTTCTTGCAAGGTTTTTCTTTCAACTAATAAGCGCCCATCAATTTCATAGTCGCCTATAGTGAGCTGTTGTTTTATTAGATTAAATTGGTAGCCCTTAATATTATTTATTATATGCGTTGAGTTGATTAATAACAGAGTTAAGTTCACGGTCATCGGTGATGATATTAATAGGATTTATTGCAGTCATGAGAGTAGATCATTTATTAAAAAGGTAGTCAGAGAAAACAGCTCATTCATACTGATTGTGTTATCAATGGTTTGATTTATTTAGAATTGCAAGTACTATAGAATGCTTATTTTTATAGGCAGTGGCAATATGGAATTTATCCCTTCAGATATCCCCGAGGTTATTTTAGTTAAACCGCAGCTATTTGGTGACCATCGTGGCTTTTTTATGGAAACGTGGCAACGGAAACATTTTGCTGAGAATGGTATTGATGTTGATTTTGTGCAGGATAATCACAGTAAGTCCTCGCAAGGTATTTTGCGTGGTTTGCATTATCAACTTATTCAGCCTCAAGGAAAATTAGTGCGAGTTGTTGCAGGTTGTGTATTTGATGTGGCGGTTGATTTACGTCGTCACTCGTCAACCTTTGGGCAATGGGTTGGTTATGAGTTGTCAGAAGAAAATAGACAAATGCTATGGGTTCCGCCAGGGTTTGGGCATGGCTTCTATGTCATGAGTGATATGGCTGAGTTTGTTTATAAATGTACTGATTATTATGCACCAGAACATGAAGCCTGTGTGCGTTGGGACGATCCACAACTTAATATTGACTGGCATTTAGTGGATGGTAAGCAACCTGTTTTATCAGAAAAGGACGCAAAGGGAAGCTTATTTGCAGAGGCAAGGGTGTTTGAGGATGGTAGCTTATGAATAAAAAAATATTAATAACAGGTGCAAAAGGGCAATTAGGTTATGAATTACCACGTACAGCTCCTGTTGATTATGAGTGTATTTTGACGGATGTGAGCGATTTAGATATTACTGATACAGAGGCTGTTAATGCTTTTGTTGCAGAATCTAGACCTGATGTAATTATCAATGCTGCTGCTTATACAGCGGTTGATAAGGCAGAACAAGAGCAACACTTGGTCGTTATGATTAACACCATAGGTGCTAAAAATTTAGCGCAAGTGTCTAAAAATAAAGGGATTAAGTTTATCCAAACATCCACTGATTTTGTGTTTAATGGTAAAGCGTGTTCCCCCTATCAAGTTGATACATTAACAGATCCACAGGGAGTTTATGGACAAACGAAAGACGAGGGTGATAAGGCTGTTTTAGACATCCTTGCTGATGATGCCTTTATTATTCGTACTGCGTGGTTGTATTCAGCACATGGCAATAATTTTGTTAAAACCATGTTGAGACTCATGTCTGAAAAAGATCAATTGGGTGTGATTGCTGATCAGATTGGTACACCGACATGGGCAAACTCACTTGCGCAAGCAATTTGGCAAGCAATAGAACGAGACAGCACAGGTATACATCATTGGACGGATGCAGGGGTTGCGAGTTGGTATGATTTTGCAATAGCAATACAGGAGGAAGGATTAGCACAAGGTTTATTGAAGCATAAAATCCCCGTTAATCCATTAACAACAGCAGATTATCCTACACCCGCCAACCGACCTGCTTATAGTGTGTTAGATAAAACAATAACATGGCAAACATTAGGCTTACAGAGTGAACATTGGCGAGTTGCATTAAGAAAAATGTTGCAAGAGTTAGGAAGTTTCAAGTAATGATTCTGCCCATATTGCATGAAACTTCCTTGGTCGCTTTAAATAAATTATAAGAGAAATATATGCGTAAATTATTAGTAACAGGTGGAGCAGGTTTTATTGGTGCGAATTTTGTGTATTACTGGTTACGTGAACATTTAGAAGACAAAGTGGTGGTATTGGATGCATTAACCTATGCAGGTAATCTTCCTAGTCTTGATGGTCTAAAAACAAATCCTAATTTTAGTTTTGTTAAAGGCAGTATTGTCGATGATGCATTAATTGAGAAGATTCTAATTGATCATGATATTGATACGATTGTTAATTTTGCTGCCGAAAGTCATGTAGATCGTTCAATCTCTGGGCCTGATATTTTTATCGAAACCAATATTGTTGGTACACATAATATTCTTAAAGCCGCGCGTCAGGTTTGGATTGAAAATAAAGCAACAGCTAAGCCTCATCATCGTTTTCATCATGTTTCTACTGATGAAGTCTATGGTGAGTTAGCAGATGATGAGAAGGCATTTACAGAAGGTCATGTGTATGCACCGAACTCGCCATACTCTGCTAGTAAAGCATCTTCAGATCATTTAGTGCGTTCTTACCATCATACCTTTGGTTTGAATGTAACCACGACGAATTGCTCTAATAATTATGGGCCTTATCAATACCCTGAAAAATTAATTCCTTTATTTTTAACGAATATTTTACGCAATAAAGCATTACCTGTTTATGGTTCGGGAAAGAATATTCGTGACTGGTTGTATGTAGATGATCATGCACGAGGTATTGATGTGATCTTAGAAAAAGGTAAAGTGGGAGAGATCTATAATATTGGTGGTAATAATGAGTGGACTAATATTGATATTATATTGCTACTTTGCCGTGAAATGGATCGTATGTTTGCTGAAGATCCGAAATTGCATCAACAATATCCTGATGCTGCACCTGCTAATGGTAAAAAATCAGCTGATTTGATTACTTATGTTGAAGATAGGGCAGGGCATGATTGGCGTTATGCTATTGATGCCAGTAAATTAAAAAATGAATTAGGCTTTACACCTCAAGATACGTTTGAAACAGGGATTATTAAAACAATTCAATGGTATATGGATAATCAAAAATGGTGGGAGCCATTATTATTGGACTGAATTTTTAGTTTCAGGCTAGGTTACTTCAAAGAGTCGTCTAAATATTGTAATGACTGAAATAGAAGCGAAGATAAGGATAAACTTCTATTTCAGTAGGAGGGAGGTTATTAATGATTCTGGAAGCGTTTTAGAGCATCACGAGTTTCGTTTCCAACAACACCATCAATAGCTCCTTTGTAGTAGCCTTTTGCTTTAAGTTTTCTTTGTAAGGCACGTACATCAACCTGTGGCTTTGCTGTAGGTCTAGTTATGGGTCTAGCGATAGGAGCAGCTGGTCTTACGACTCTTTTCCCATAATGATGTTGACCTGCAGGGTTTTTATGACAATGTTGAATTGATTTTGTCATTGCATTGGCAGGGTGATGGTGGCAATTAGGATTGACAGGGCGGCGTGGTGCAGGTTTTACGACAACAGGCATAGGTGCAGGTTTTGGTTTGATAATGACAACAGGTGCAGGCGTTGGAGCAGGCTCTGGTTCTGGCATGGGGGCTGGAGTAGGCTCAGGTGTAGATTCTTGTATTTGCTGTTGTGAACAACCCGTAGCAAATAGCCCTGCGAATACGAGTGAAGCGATTGATAGTTGTGTCTTGTTCATTGAATGTCCCCTTTAATATAGAAAGATAGATTGGTAAAGTTGCTATTAGAGGGTTTCTATTGATTTAATATGGCGACAGGCATGGGGCCTGAAAAGCCTCAATTCATGTTGCTAATAAAATAAATAGGTTACCCTACAGTTGTCATTTTAATTACATTATCAGCAAAGATATTTTTGCCCTATCTACTGATAATTTTTCGAGATTTCATACCTGTTGTTAAATGATATGGATAATTTAATTCACTATTATTATTATTTATTACAACGATAATTTTAACTATCCTCGATAATACAGTAATTTCTCTAAAAATTGAATAGTAAAAGCTATGTTTTTTAGTTTTAAGCTGTTTTCTCATTTTATTTGCCTTCTTTATCTGTATTAATTATGCGCGTTATAATGGTTATTTCTTGGTTTGTAGATTTCGAATAATTGATTTGAAACTTGTTGGATAATAAGGTGATTTTGTGAAAGAAACGGTGAGTGTGATTGTGCCATTTTATAATGAGGAAACGAATGTTAGGGCAATGATTGAGGCAGTTTATTTTGCCTTAAAAGATTATCAATTACCGTGGGAGCTGATTGTTGTTGATGATGGAAGTAGTGATTGTACGGTTGATAAAATGCGTGAATGTAAAGCTGAATTAGGGGCATCCCTTTGTGTGATTGAATTACAACGTAATTATGGTCAAACAGCAGCAATGCAGGCAGGCATTGATCAGGCTAGAGGCTCCTTACTGGTAACGTTAGACGGTGATTTGCAAAATGATCCTGCCGATATTCCAGCAATGATAAAAGAACTTTGTGATCGTCAATTGGATTTATTGCAAGGTTGGCGTAAGAAGCGTAAAGATAAACTCATTATGCGTAAAATTCCTTCTAAAATTGCCAATAAGTTAATTGGAAAGGTAACAGGTGTTTATTTGCATGATTATGGTTGTAGTCTTAAAGTTTATCGTGCTTCTGTGATGAAAAATGTGCGTCTTTATGGTGAGATGCATCGTTTTATACCTGCATGGGTTGCGATGTCTGTTCCTCCTTCACGTATTGGTGAGCGAGTGGTGAATCATAAAGAACGCATTAGCGGGGAGTCAAAATATGGACTATCACGTACTTTTCGTGTGATTTTGGATTTATTATTTGTCTGGTTTTTTATGCGTTATCGTACTAGACCAGGACATTTCTTTGGCTCGATTGGTTTGGCATTAGGGGCATTGGGTTCAGTTTCTCTAATATGGTTAGCTATTCAAAAATTTATTATGGGAGAAGATATTGGATCGCGTCCTCTCTTATTAGTAGCGATTTTATTGATGGTCGCTTCAATACAATTTTTAACCACAGGAATACTCGCTGAGCTATTGAGTCGAATTTATTTTGGATCAGCCAAGCGTCGATCCTATGTTATACGTGGGGGGAAACCCTCTATAAAAAAAGGGCATCAAGAGAGAGCATGGAGTCAACTACCTCACTAAAAATATTTTTATAGTATTTAAACTATATATATATTTCGTATTCCTTGCGTTTTAATCGCTGATGCTATGTATTAAGCAATAAAAGATACATCTGGAAATATTAATTCTGGTAGCGTTGCAAATAATCTTTTCATGCCCGTCCTGTTATGATAGCAATTTGCGAGGTAGTCGCACGTTTCTTCTTTTTGGTTAGATCATTATCAGCCACCTGCACATAAACACGTTTTGCAATTTGGCTTATAC
>WGBH01000316.1 GCA_015494435.1 Thiotrichaceae bacterium
AGTTTAGTGAACTTCTGTTGAAGAGGTGTGATAAAAAGAAGTGTTATTCTCTTTTAAAAATTGACTGATTTCCTCAGGATCATCCTCTGACATCACGTAGAAGTCGAACATTTCATAATCACTGTCATTGGCTTCTTCTGGGATATCATCGGCAATATTAGGAATGATAGCGTCTAAATTTCCTTTGCTTCCTTCAAGACCAATCAGTAAATGTGCCTCTTTACTTTCAGAAGGGACATGAATGGCTGCAATATAAGCGGTTTCAATTTCTGGGTAATTGGAAAATACAGCTTTCATTGCTTTGCATAAATCTTTGGGGAGACGATCTAGGATACCAAGGAACATTTCATCCTCTTGATCTTCGTCGTAGTCCTCATTTTGTGCGTTTAGATGCTCTTCTGGATTCAGTCCAAGTAGATTGGATACATCAGGGAAATCAAGTTCTACCCCGTAATCAGTATTAGGGTTAAGCACGAGTGACACACCCAATGTCATTTCCATAAAGGTGGTAGCAGGGATTTCGATATAAGGGGAATCATCAGGAATGGTCTGTTGTAATATTGGTAGTGAGGAAAAAAAAGGAATCACAGGGCTTTGATCCTCTTCATTTTCCCAATGCTGGATATCAAATTCTTGATCTTCATTAATATTAAATGTTCCTGCCTCCTTTCCTGCGATACTTGCTAAAATAAACACATTAGATTTCATTAACAGTTCATAGAAAGTCGGTAACAGGGAGTTATCGGCAGCAGAGTTGAATAAGGCTTGTTCTAGTGGATTGCTTGGCAATAGCATAGTGTAATCCTATAGTTTTTTTTAAGAAAGACAGTTTTTAGCTTGATGCACAGTATAACGTAATCCATTCAGATATAAATGAGATGTTATTTTTATGATGAGGGTGGGTTTGTTATTTGTAATGGTGAAATTAGTAAGTTTAAAGCAAAATCCCCGAGAAAATAACTTCGGGGATGATAAGTAATAATCAATTAAACAAAGGGTAATGGGTGATGTCCATGCCACGGGTTAGGTCTTCTCCACCAGCGTTGAGCAATGGTTGCGTATAGTTGGCGGAAGTCTACTGTTGATCTTAAATCACCATCATCTAAATCTATTAAGCTGGGTTCTTTGCCATAAATACCTTTATTGACTTTACCGCCTAAGACAAAGTGTGCAGAGGCTGAACCATGATCGGTGCCTTGACTTGAATTTTCTGCGACACGACGACCAAATTCAGAATAGGTCATAACTAATACATTGTCCCATAAACCCGCTTTTTGCATTGAGTTATAGAATGCGCGAAGTCCACCGCCTAGCTCATACATAAGGTTGTTGTGTGTGCCATGTTGTCCTGCATGGGTATCAAAACCTGCTAGAGTCACCTTGAAAACGGGTAAGTGTACGCCATTGACGATTAAATTACTGACCTGTTGTAAATCACGTCCAAAATCACCTGATGGAAAATTAACAGCTTGCCGAGAAGAATTATGTAATTTTTTCTCTAATAAATCGACAGCTGCATGAATCTGGTTTTGAGTCGATAATAAATGTTTTAAGGAATCATTAACGGCTCTATAGCGTTTTCGATTTAGGTACTGTGTTTGTCTACGGAAGGTTCTAGGGTTTTGCATAGCAACCGCATGTCCGTCCTTACCTGCAAAAGGTCCCATATTATCATCGCCAATAATGATACCATTTAATGCATTGGGTTTATTGGATAAAAGTCCTTTAGTTGTTAGCCAACCATTGGTATTTCGATGGTTTGGGTCAGCTGTATTCCAGACATCTATGGAATAAAAGTGTGAACGATTAGAATGGGGATAGCCAACGCCTTGAATCCACGCCATATCACCTTTATCCCAAAGATATTTGAGTTCTTTGAGATAGGGGTTTAAGTAAAAACCTTGGTCTAGTTCAAGATTCCGATTCAGTTGCTGGCTGGTTATTTTTAGTTTGGAACGAGCATCATGATAAGCCTGAGCTTGCTTGCCATGAGGAATGAGTGTATTTAAGCCATCATTGCCACCTTTTAATTCAACTAATACAAGTATTTTAGCATTAGAAGGGTTCTGAGCTAAAACAGATGGAATCATACCAGCGAGTGAGGTCATGCTGGCATATTTTATAAAGTCACGTCGGTTCATAGTGTGGTTGCCTTATTTAAGCTGGTAAGTAGGATCTAAAACAAGTGCTCGTACAAGCCTTATCTTGCCAGGTGTTCTTGGTAAGGGAAGCACGGGGGTAATAGGGGATAACCAATTAACAATATCCATGCCTTTTGTTTTAGGAGGTAATTTTCTTTCTAGGTAAGTTTGGGTCGATTTATTATAGCCTGTTATTTGATTGAGAAAAGAAGTCCTAATTAATAGCGTTTGTGTATCAATCCAATTTTTACCGCCTGCCCAACCTTTTACTGTCGGTGGATCTAGCGGTTCTTGTCCGAGTAATCTAAAGGTATTAGCTAGATCTGTGTAGCTCTGTTTTTGTGGAAAAGGCAAAGTTCGCAAGGTGCCAATAATAAGATCAACAGGTGATTTGATCATATTGCCACGGTATTTTTTACTCCAAAAAGCATCACTATTGAGGACTTCCGTCATTAATGCTTTGATACTGTAATTGGAGTTTCTAAACACTTTAGCCCAGCGTTGTGTTACACGAGGATCAGGATAACCATCACTGACAAATTCATGCCATACCTTTTCTGCAATATAAGTAGCGGTTCGAGGTTGTTTTAGTAAAACTTCAATGATCTGATTACCATTGGTAATATTAGGTGTTCCTAAAAAGGTGACAGGAGTGTTGTCATGTTTGCTTGCATCAAACTTAAACGTACCGCGTTGAAGATCAACTCCCCAGCCTGTAAAGGCAATTGCTGCAGCTTGCATGTCTTGTTTTTTATAGACATGATCTCTGCCAAGCGTAAATAATTCCAATAACTCACGTGCAAAGTTCTCATTTGGTTTGCCTTTCACATTTTCATTATTATCGAGATACACCAACATGGCTGGATCTTTAATAATCCCTCTTAGCATAGTAGCAAAATTACCCATTGCATTGTCACGTAAAAACTTATTTTGTTTGTAAATTAGGCGAGGATGCTCAACCGTTTTTAGTGATGAGGTGAAGTGATTATGCCAGAACAGGGTCATACGTTCATTAACAGGTGTTTTAGTGGTCAGCAAATGTTTGAGCATCCACTCTTTCATGCGCTCATTATCCGCATTCATTCGCATCAGCGCATTATGTTTACTCGTTCCATTTTTCGAGCGCAGATGGTTAAGCTTACTCCACTGAGCTAAGGGGGGGGGGTTGGGGGTATGCACTTTTTTAGGATGTAATAAAATACTCACTGCTTCAGCGCGAGATTTTCCTTCTAAAGCTTTTATGTCAGTCCATTCTTGCCCCAATGAGGTACGTGACACGAGGTGGCGTGTATCAGATAAATTTAGTTTATGCATATGCTTTGTCCTAAATACTCCGTGTTAAGATGCATCTTTAGTTGCCCCTAGTGCTCCAGCAAGCAATACTAGACTAATGATGTTACTTAATGATTTATGATTATTCTTATTGTTTTTAACGTTTCGTATGCCTGTTGGGTAAGGCATCATTCCATGTAAATATAAATTATACTTATGGCTTTACTTAGCAAACTTAGAAAAAGGAGTTGCATTTTTACCATGTGAATAACAGGATTATTCGGTAAATATTTATTCTCAATAATGTATTTTAGTGCTTGTTATCCAAACAGAGAATGAATACTTATGAATGGTGAGGTGTTACTCACCTAATAGTTATTAACTAATCCTATTTTCAAATTAATAAAATCTATTACATGGTTATAATA
>WGBH01000317.1 GCA_015494435.1 Thiotrichaceae bacterium
GTCATTATACTGATCACAGTAATATTAATAAAATCAGGTGATTTAGCATACAGAAATATATTTTGATAAAGTTTCAAAAAATGATAAAAAGGATTAAAAACAAGTAATGCCGAATACTTTATCTCTAGCAACTCTTTTGCATATATTATAGGGGTTACCCAAAACCATAATTGTATAATTATCGGTATTGCTTCTTTTAAATCTTTAAAAAATGGTTGGAAAAGTGAAATAATCACACCTAAAGAAAAAGCAAAAAATGTTTGAAGAAGCATAATTGGAATCATCCATAAAAAAGCCCAAGTAACGGGATGATCAACTAAAACAAGAAATATTATCCCCATAGCAATAGAAATACTAAATAGGAAAAACTCAGTGATAATAATACTGAGTTGAAAGGTGTACATAGGAATATTTATTTTTTTTATTAGATTTGCTTTTTCTGAAAAAGAATTAGTTAACCTCACCAAAACTGTACTAAATGATGTCCATGCTAAAATACCCGGCACTAAGTAAATACTATAGGCGTATGCATTATCCGTAACATTCATTTTCATTTTCATAAAATCAGAAAAAACTACTGTATAGATAAAAATGGTAATAAGAGGGGATAAGATATACCAAAGTTTCCCCAAACCTGTACCAACATACCTCTCTTTAAAATCTTTTTTAGCAAACTGAAATGCCAATAGTATATTATGTTTCATAATGTTTTTTGTATCATTGGCATTGCCCTACCCCATTGATTTTATTTGCTGAAGCAATATTTGACTTGATTCTTTCCATGTTATCCATTGATAATTTAATGCCCTCTTTTCCTGCTTAGCATAATTCAAGATTGATTTTTGCCATGCTTCACTATCATTGACTCTAATTAAGGTTGCCTGTCCTTTAGAAATTTCTTGATGAGTCGGAATATCACTGGCAATAACAGCTAAATTATTTTGCAATGCCTCAACAATCGGCAAACCAAACCCTTCTTCTAACGTGGGAGATAATAAAACGCTTGCTTGTTGGTAAATAAATTGCAATTCATTGTCGCTAATATCCTGCCACCAGATGAGTTTTTTATTCAGTTGCACCTGTTTTAATATATTTGTTTGTAGTTCTGCGGTTAGCCATCCTGATCGACCTACAAAACAAAGCTTACCTTTAAATCCTTGCGCCCATAGTTTATCAAATATTTTTAGTAAAAAGGCATGGTTTTTTCTTGGCTCTATGGTTGAAACGACTAGGTAAACGGGGTCTTTTGTAGCAAAAAAATCTTGGATCATTTTGCGTGGTTGCCTTGCTCGTTCTTGTGAAAGAATATTAGCCCCTAAATAAAAATAGTTAACCTGTAAATGGGATTTATTCTCCTTTTTCAATAATAGTTTCAGTTCACTGGCAATACTCCTTGAAATGGTGATATAGCCATAGGCTAATTGGAGTGAATTTTTAATATGCTGTTGAAACGTTGTTATATGGGCTTGATGAAAAAAAGCAGGTTGTTTTAGGGGAATCAAATCGTAGATTAAATAAATTATTTTCACTTCTTTTTGTTTGATTGACAATAATGCTTTTTTCTTTGCCGGTGAAAGCCAGTTTGAATCTGCTAATAACAGCTTATCCCCTTTGTTTAAGCTTATCTTTTGTAAATGTTCATAGTTGACGCGATGACTTCTAAGGTATTGCAATAGCCAATAGAGAACAGGAATAGCCGTTATTTTATATTTCAATTTTGCGCCATAATTAGATTTCTCAAAACACCCTAGCTTATTTGACAAAAATGATTTAGCTGACTCAAACTGTAAGGAAATAGGAAACTGGTAATAATCTTTTTTTGCATAAATAACCAGCTTGACTTCATCGGGAGCCAGTTGTGTGAGGTTCATTGTGATTTCTTTAACTACTCTTGAAATTCCACCTGAGAAATTTCTTTGATAGGTATTAGAACAGTCGATATAAATCATAATGAGAGTATTTTCACTGACCTCATTTACTCCGCTCTAGGTCGGCATCTACCATCATTTTGCACAGTTGCTCCAGCGTTGTTTTTGGCTTCCATCCCAAATATTTTTCTGCTTTTTTAGGACTACCAATTAACAGATCTATTTCTGCTGGACGATAAAAATCAGGATTAATACTAACCCGTACTTTGCCTGTTTTGCTATCAAGCCCTACTTCATCAACGCCCTCCCCTTGCCATTGAATTTTAATATCCACTGCTTTAAACGCCATTTCAACAAAATCTCTCACCTTCTTGGTTCGTCCTGTTGCAAGAATATAGGAACGGGGTTTATCAACCTGTAGCATCCACCACATTCCTTCAACATATTCTGCTGCATAGCCCCAATCGCGTTTGGCATCGAGGTTACCTAATTCCACTTTTTCTTGCTTACCCAAATAAATATTAGCCACTGCCTGCGTTATTTTTCGGGTAACAAACTCACTCCCTCGCAAAGGTGACTCATGATTAAACAAAATGCCACTGGTTGCAAAGATGCCATAAGATTCTTGATAATTAATCGTCATCCAATGCGCAAAGACTTTGGCAACACCGTAGGGACTACGGGGATATAAAGGGGTTTGTTCCGTTTGTGGTATTTCTTGCACCTTGCCAAACATTTCTGAGGTCGAAGCTTGGTAAAATTTAATATTAATATCCACCAAGCGAATCGCTTCGAGCAGATTCAATGGCCCAATGGCATTAATTTCAGCAGTGGTAACGGGTTGCTCAAAAGACACAGCAACAAAACTTTGAGCCGCCAAATTATAAACCTCATCTGGCTTTATTTTTTGCAATAAACGAATCGCAGCGCCCATATCCGTTAGGTCATACTCAATTAAATGGAAATCAGCGTGCTGATTAACCTTTAATGACTCTATGCGCCAAAAACGTTCCTTATTGGTACTAGAACGACGATAAGCGCCATAAACAGTATAATGTTTATCTAATAGTAACCGAGCAAGATAAGCTCCATCTTGACCTGTAATTCCTGTTATGAGCGCTACTTTTGACATTTATATCCCTTAAAATATGTATAAATTTTTGCAGGAGGAAATACTCCCCCCTTTTTTTACGAACCCTCAGCAACAGCCTCTGGTAATAAGGCTTGTAACGATGCAACATAGGCCATACGTGCAGTTTGAGCAATCGCTGTTTCTTGTTGTAAACGGCGTATGTGTTGCTCTACCATCTGTAAATTACCAATCTGTGTTTTTGCATCATCGGATAAATCAGCTACATTATAAGTCTTATCATCAATTTTAATTGTATCACTCATTGGGCCTTGCCCTCCTTTTGTTAAAAAAACCCTATAGTCTACCTTGTTGCCAACCATATATAAAACAATTCCTAACCATTTTCAGCACTTTATCTAC
>WGBH01000318.1 GCA_015494435.1 Thiotrichaceae bacterium
TGTGTATAAGAGACAGTCCTTCTCTAAGGCTGCATTGGTGTTCAGTACCAATGGAAAGCCACTCTCCCACAAATTCGACAATTTTTGATCGTATGCCATAAAGTTGTGAGATAATATTTTCTAATCCTTCGCTATGACGTATTTTTCCACCAAGATAGCCTGCAAAATGGGCTTTAGAATAATCATCAAATGTATCCCTTCCCCTTAAAGAAGGTAGACCATAACCCGCAATAGAGCCAAGATAAAATTGAAAATTGTCTTTTTTATTGCGATTTAATTGTGCGATTGGCTCTTTATTTGCCCATGCACGATAAAAAAGACTGATGAAACGATGATGAAAGATATCGAAAAAATCTTGTGCAGGTTCTCTCTCTTTTTTGCGTAGTCTTACATAGACTTTTTCGGTCAGATGGTAAGGTAAAGGACCATTAGGACCGAATAATCCAAAGAAAAACAGCTTGAGACGCTTATGATCTGTTTTTTTTAAATTAACAATTTTATCCAGTGCGGTAGGGACGAAACTCATATGAGGTGATTGCCCTAATAAAATGGGATCCTCATCAGGATGAGCGCTTTCACCAAAGCGCGTGTTATGATGTTTCTCTAGCAAATGCAAGGCGGCAAAAAAATCATAGTAGATAATATCCTCTGGATATTGATCGAAGATGTTTTCAATAGTTGGATTTGTCGCTAACAGATCCTTTTCGTCTACAGACTTTTTTGCCTTCCCTTTCTGACTGGCCATTTCATTATTTCTCCTCGCTCTAATGTTTTGACAATGGTTTGTGTAAAGCTATTGATGGAGGTGTATTGTGCAAAAAAACGCTCTAATACACTGCCAAACAAAAAGGCACTTCCACCTTCAAAAGCTTGTTCATCCAAAGTAATGGTTATTTGTAACCCGCGTGCATAAGTGATTTTTCCCTGCACAAAAATGGGGTGGACTATTTTTTTAGTTGAGACTTGTCTTAAGCCTCTATTGATTTGTGTTTTATAGATCTGAATATATTGTTGATTGGCATCACCCACACGTTGGGTATGAATTTGCAACTCCAGTAGTTTGCGTAATGCTTGAATACTTTCTTTATTATCGTCACCCGCAATTGAAAGGTGATTTAAGGACAAAAGATTAATCAATTTCCATGTGTGTTTACCTGCCTGATGCGAAGGTCTAGGCGGTGTAAAGTTTTCGATATTACAAATACCTTCGCGTAGAGTGACAGGTAAGCTGTCATCAGGGGTGCTGAAGGTAATGCGACTAGAACGTAAATACAGTGGCAAGCCTCTATTGGTTGCCAATGTTTTAATACGCAGTTCTTTTAAGCCCGCTGAATAAGGCAGTCCTTCCGCATCATCTGCAATTGAAATATAGCTTTCATGCCCTTGGTAAGAGCTATCTTTATCCCGTATCGTTCGGATTTCACTATGGCGTTGCAAGGTATAAAAATTTCGTTGTTTTGCATCTAGTGTACTGTGTTCTAATGAATAAAAAGGATGAAAAAAGGTATCCTCGTATTGGTAATCCCCCAAGCCCTTAACACTTATTACGCGATAAATTTCAAAATCTCTGGGTTGAGATTTTTCGATAATAATCGGATGCCCTGGTAAGTAGTGAGTAACCGCTTTACGGTTTCTTCGATAAGCGGTCTTTTTAGGACGTTTGGTTAAATGCACATGATCCGCTGTTTTCTCAAAAAGATTAATCACAGGAGTACAGTGTAACTGGATATTTTTCAAACTTAAAATTTTGCGTAAATCATCATCTCGTTGATCTAGTAGAAAATATAATTCTAATTCATCATTTGCATTCTCATCAAGTGAAGGAAAAGATTGCAACGGATGCTTTAGATCATTGAGAGTAACAAACATAAAGCGTTTTGGTTCGGCAAAATATTCTTGTAAATAGCGATAACCTTGAAAGCCACGCCGTGTTGTAGGCAACAAGGCAACTTCATCATCAAAAGCCCTTGTTTTAATACTTTCTTTATCTAGTGATTCTAAACGGATAGTACGTTTATATTGTTGATGCAAAACAATTTGTTGCACATGAGCAAGCAAAGCTTCATAAAGTTTTCCTGCTTGACCGCCATCACCTGTTAAATAGAGGGAAAGTTGATCTAAATTTTTTAGATCAGAAAAAGCTATATTTTCATCAGTCATTTGTAATGATAGCTTAAGGACTGCGCGGGTTTTATCAAAGACGTCGGGATGAAGACTTTTTTCAATCGCATCAGGCATGTCTTCAGGAAACATATACGCAACATTATTGATTTCAATCGGCCATAGATGAACATCTTGTGTTGTTCTATATTGACATTGAACCTTTTTAGGTGAAATACGCGGTGATAATAGTTTGGTCTGCCTTTTGACTAAAAAACCATCTTCTTTTAATTTACCATTAGTATCGGGATTAAACTGAACAATACTCATAGAAGGCAATGGGGCAAGAAAATCAGGGTAGATAATATCAAGCAGATGTTGAGTGAATTTAGGAAATTCTTCGTTGTATTGAAGTTGAATGCGTGAGCTTAAAAAAGCAAAACCTTCTAGTAAACGCTCAACATAGGGATCACTGCATTGACTATCACCTAAAAGCCCTAAACGACCTGCCACATCAGGATTATTTTCAGCAAAAATTTTCCCCATCTGGCGAATAAAATAAAGTTCTTCGTTGTAGAGTTTTAGATGTCTAGGATCCATAGTGGTCTCTAATTAGAATTTGATTATACTATATCAATATAGCCCGTACTGAGACTCATTTGGGTATGAAAATCAATCGGTGCTTCCGTCATACAAATAACACCTCTGATAATAAATTCAAAGGCACCTTTATCGTAAATCTGTTGTTTTAGCGCTTTAGGTAAATCACTAAAAACTTTTTGTGATTCATCTTGATCACAATCTGCAATGACCTCTAGTGTTTCTGGAATAATTCGTGGTTCAAATACAAGAATCGCCTGACGAATCATTTCAGTTACTTTATAAATATTCACATCATTTCTTATTAAGCCTGCATATTCATCAATACCATAATTAAGTACTGATGTCTGTACTTCGGGATAAGGCTCAAGATCATGTAAACAACTTTCCAATTTTCTACTATTTAATAA
>WGBH01000319.1 GCA_015494435.1 Thiotrichaceae bacterium
CCATTGTATTTCTGCTGAGAGAAAGCGAAATCTGCTAATAAGAGAGAGAATAAAAGAATGAGTAAAATTTTTCTTTTCATAAAATCCTTCTAATTTTTCTGAATATACAAAATTTGATGTTAAAAAGCCTAACTATGTATTAACCGGAATTCCGTATTTTACATGCATTATAAGTAAAAACGAACATTAGCACAAGGAAAGTATCTTACTTTTCGCTGTAAATGTCTGCATAACTTATTGATTTTAATAGTGATCCGGCAATCAACAGATATCCGTATAAGTATGGAAAAATATTCAGTTCCTTTAAAATAAATCGATTTATGGATAAAGCGTGCTCTTAAATTGTAATCTTAAGCACCCTGCGAAATTTTAACCTGCTTTTTAGACACTTTGTTATATTTGTTCTACTCGTTTAATAAGCTTTCGATCTTTTCTTTAACACGGTTTGGCCTTAAATGCGAACCCTTTTCTGTTATTTTTCCTTTTTTGTCAATCAGAAAATAGTGAGGGATTCCATGTACGTCGTAAGTACTTCTAAAATCCTTACTTTGTTTTTTATTTAAAAAATATTGTTGCCCGCTTATCTGTAATTCCGCCAGGGATGCTTTCCATATCCTTTTTTCAGAATCAAGGCACAGATATACGAAGGCAATATCCTTGCCCCGCATCTTTTTCATCAGCTCTTTTGAATTTGGCATTTCCGATTTACAGGGGCCGCACCAGGTTGCCCAGCAATCCAGATAGATCACTTTTCCTTTGTTAGAATCAATAATATTATCCATAATCTGTTGTGCGGTAAAATCATTAACATTCTTTATTTGGGCATCAGAGGCGATTCGGGGATTTTCCAGATATTCTTTTAATTTTTGATATCGATCGAAGAGAGGCTCTTTTAAGAATGGCCTTTTAATATATGCGTCTGCAATATTTTTATAATTCTCAAAAAGCCTTACTTCAGATTTGTTAAAATTTTGACTAAATAATTCCGTTAACACCATCTGTCTTAATAGAGTATCGGGAGTATATTTTATTATACCGGAGACATGCAGGGAATCATACATCCTCCTTGAATCGGAAATTGACATATCATTCGTTTTTGCCCGAATGTTTTTTCGTTCTTCAATTACTTTGGGCAGCACATAATAGTAATGATAACGATTAATAAAACTTGACAATGCATAACCGCTAATAAACATAGATTCTGAAATAGGAAGGCGATTCTTTAGCGGTTCGTAAAAAGTGGGCGGAACGGACCATTCGCTGTTTTTAAGTCCATTAGCGCGCCGGTGGTCATAAGGATAAAAGGACAACGCGGAATAGTAGTTTTCATCAAGAAAAAATTTTGCCCAGATTTTTGTTTCCGCATCTGCTTCAACTTCGGATATGAATTGCCTGAACATGGTATCCAGTATGGTTCGCAGTGAGTCCAGATAATTTAAATAGGCCGCTGTATCAAGCTCTTTGATTGCTTTTTGTTTCGCCTCAAAGTCGTAATAGACCGGATTGGAGAAATACAGCAACTGAAGTTTCGCGGCATCTTTATTTTGTTTATCGGCATCGCCACTAAATTTTATTGTTTTCAATATATCAGGGCGTCTGTCCGGTTTTCCGTTAAATTCAACATAAATACTGTCTCCCGGATGTGTTAGAACCAAAAAATTCGTTTGGTAGGTAATCCACGCATCTGTTGGAATATATGTATCAAAAACAGCTTTGAAATTTCCAAGACTGTCTAACTGTTTAACAATTTGCGTTCCTAAAAATCCTAATCTATTGACAGTTATACGCACTTTTGGATTTTCCGGGTTGAAATTTAATACCTTACCGGAAATGATAACCTTTTCCTTTTTGGTATTGTTACTCTGCGTTGCACAGGAAAACAGTATTAAGACCGCAAAAAAACAGATTAATCTTTTCATCTTCATACATTCCATCAGTTATTTATAATTTAACTATTTGATATATTCAGCTCCGGGGGTTTTATTTATAAGCCAAGTCCAACTTCAATCAAAAAGAGGTTAGATTTCCGAGTGTACACTCTTTGGTACTCAAGCTTTAAAATAAATATAAAAGCGGTTTTTTTAACTCCAACGCCCCAATAATATCCTTTTTTTGTAAAGAACTTTTCCCACCAATTATATCCATAGGTTAAGTACACCCAATTATAATCAAATCCACTATGTCCATAGTCTTTTCCCCAAACATATGACAATGCAAGGCTGTTTGAAGTAATTCCAATTGAATTGAATAGGGAAATATTTTTTGTCATTTGAGTAGTAGAATCTCTATCAACTTCATAAAATGGTTTTTTTTAATCGAACAATAAAGGCAATCCTAAATCAAGAGTTACAATGTTTTTTGATGAGAAATTAATGCTAAATTGCGAAAAGGAAAGATTAACAAAGATTAGAATTAGAATAGAAATTCGAATGATTCTCATAAATAAAACTTAAGTTAAAGTATTTCCCGCAGATAACTACACTGTCAGAAGTTATTGTTAATATATAACAAGCAAACCTAACCTGCAATAAGTTTTCTTTAAATGTAAGTTTAAGCATCTTTCACATCATTAAGTTCGATATATTTTAAGGATAGTTTTAAGAGGTTACACCTCCTAATGATATTAATATCTTTGTTCTCATTCCAAATCACCTATATTTATTATTGTGGCTAACGATCCGCCGCTCAGGCGAAAAGTGGGTAAGCCGGCAAATATTTTATAAAAACGTCAAACTTGAAAGCCACAAAACCCTTTTACAAACAAGCACAAACAGCCCGTTTTTTTCCTGCAACAGCGGGTTATGTGGAGAAAATGCTTTTTTACGACTTTTCTATTTTTTATTGAAATATTTCACATCTTCAAAATTTTGAAAATCCGAATCTTGTGTCCATAAAACGGCGCCATTCATTCGTGCTGTCATTAAAATGAGACTATCCGCCATTGGCAATTTTTTTTCATAACTCAATTTTGCAGCACTTATCGCAATCTCACTTGTTACATCAACCACCTCAGCCTGATACATCAGAGCGATCGCTTGTAAAGCGGAACCTTCACCTCTCTGATGAAAAACGCGCTTAATACTTCATAGATATTGATTGTTGAGACAAGAAGATTTTCTGTATCTTCGATCGGTTCTGAAAAGATATCCGCATTATTGCTGTCCGCAAAATATTCCAGCCATCCTGATGAATCCACCAAATTCATATTCGATCTGATTCTCTATTAATTGTAGTATCAATCCCTTTTAGAAAACCACGCATTTCTGACATACTTTTTACGGGAATAAACTCCAGGCGTGACTCATAGGGAACGAGTTGAAACTTTTGTCCGATATTTATTCCAAGTTTATTTCTAACTTCCTTTGGAATTACAACCTGATATTTTGACGAAACGGTTACGGTAGTCATTTTTCTCCAATCATCCACATTTAACTTACGATAATATAATCGATAAGAAACTCGTAAGTCAATATAAAATCAGTACAATTTCTAAACTTTCTCTAAAATCAATATTTGCAAAAACGATACTCCGCATAACGACCAAGCTCACTGGACGCTATGGAGCGTAGCGGAGTTGCCGTCCGCGTGGAGCGCATTGTTAGCCTATATTACCAGCATTCTTGATTTGCTTTTTCTTACTGTCGCCAACCCATTACATGCTGGGATTGTAAGCAAACCAAATTTATATGATGGGTCGCCTTGATATCGATCACCTAGCGGAATTACACCTATAAGCTTGATGACAAAACGATTAATCTTTTCTCCACCATTTAAATTTTGCTCAAATGCTGAATCCATACTTAGGGTTACTAAAACGATATTACAAAATACACCAGATCCACCTCCATTACTCCATGTTTGAAGTAAATGCATACCAGTAAACGATGTACCCAAATATTTATAGGAGAATCTACCATGGTCATAAGTAGATGTGACTACTGGATAATCGTTACCTGTATCGTTAATTTCAATATCTCCGATGTAACGATTGCTTTTATTTGACTCAGAGACATTTATAGCTACAATCTGTGCCCCACTATCACTTAGCCATCCAATTAGATCTTCGATAATTCTCGGATTCACAAACTCCGAATTTATGAATGAATATTTCGAAGCATATAAATTTCTTATCAATTTTGCTTTAGGCGTTAATGTAAGGATATTTTTTCCTATAACTCCGTGTATATCATCACGGAAGAAGCCAGCAATGGTAAGCAAGAGCACTACCACTGGTTCGGGGCTTCTCTCTATGAGAAACCAAATTATGCATCCAATGAATGCCAAAAAGTTTATTAATTTGTACAATTCTTGGCCTTCCTTAAAGGCTAGCGCCACGCGTAACCGGCTGGCAATGGAGCGCAGCGGAATTGCCAGACCGAGTTTACGCGATTGTTAGCTGCTTTTTGCATTACGTTTATTGTTGAATTCATCGTAAGCTTTGCGCTTCGGTTTACCCCAAAAATGCCAAACGGGTTTAGCCTCTAACTTTGCTCTTTCCCAATCATGCTTGAGAAGCAAAGAAAGCTTTTCTGAGAACTCGATAATTAGGTCGTTTTTTCCATCTTTGTTTTGCATTGCCCACAATGTATCAAGTATTGACTTATCATTTTCGTCTTCTGGGTTAAGGATTAGCTGGAACTCCACTTACAATTCTTTTAATTTTGAGACATCATTATCTTTATATGCTTTTGATGTTTCTAATGCTTTTTCTCTGACTTTATCTCGCCATACTTTCCTTTGTTGAGTAATGTTTTCAATTGCAATTTTTCTTTCTGTTGTTCGGAGTGTAACTAAACCGGCAACTAAACCTGCAACAACACCAGAACCCAAAACTGTAGATAAATCCATGTCTCTCCTAATTTTTTATTTGCAGCTAACGTTCGCGGTGAGGGGCTTGCTGGAGTGGTGTTTGTTTTGTGCTATTCAAGCACAAAACAAGCGCCGCGGAAGCAAGTCCCTCTCGACCGCGCTTGTTATGTTTCAATTTCAACGGCCTCAATAACTTCAGTTTCTAGTTTACCTGCATCTACCCACTCAACTATCCCTGGTTGTTTCAATACGCTTTCAATATAAGCTGCTTCAATACCGGTTAAGTGAATACCATACCCATTGAATCTCAAGGCAATTGGGGCAAACATTGCATCAGCAATGGAGTAGTCACCAAATAGCCATTCACCATTACTTCCGTATTCACTTCGGCACTTCCGCCATAGCCATTTTATTCGCTCTATCTCTCGCTCTGCTCCCTCTGATAAGCTGATATTCTCAAATTTCTTTCGGCAATTCATTGGCAATTCGTTTCTTACGTTACAGAAACTTGAATGCATTTCAGAACTAATTGATCTTGCAAAGGAACGGGCTTTTCGATCATCAGGCCACCCTTTATTATTCAGATATGCCTCTGATACATACTCAAGAATGGATAATGAGTCCCAAACGATCAATTCGCTATCCTTCAAAATAGGGACTTTAAAATCTGAATCGTACTCTGCCAATTCCCCTTTCGTCGTATCTACAAAGAGGGATACCCATTTCTCTTCAAAATCAATCTTGTGGTGACGTAGAAAGATCCAAGGCCGGAGCGACCAAGAAGAATAATTTTTGTTTCCTACTACTAGCGTCAATTTTGACATTTACTCAGACCTTTTCTGAAACATAACGATTTTCATCAGCGGCGCAGCGGAAATGGCGCGGCTTTTGCGACAGCAAAATGGCGTGACATTTTTGCTGTGTCCGCTGCATGCACTTGTTATGTTTCGCATTTTAAAACAAATATTAGCTCTTTTTTCTCTTCATCAACTTTGCTGAAGTCCCACCATTTATAAACAGCCGTTACCTCAAAACCCAAATTTTTAAATAGTCTTCTAGCCTGATCTTCGTTCATATAGCCAAGATAAAGTGGCTCTTCTACAGACTTTATTAAGCAATCATCTTTATATACCTCGTAAACATATGATGCTTGAATAGTCTGTTTTAACTTATCATGATCTTTCCCAATCGTTAGCCTTTCAACTTTATATTCTCCATCTTGTATTTTTCCATCCCTGATCTTTAATTCTGCGAAATTATCTAATTTATCAAAATCTGGGTTAAACATTTGAATAATCACATGGCCACCTTTATTCAGATGTTTTGCACATAACTCCAAGCACTTATTTCTTTGATTATCGCTAGTTAAAGCCTGAAATGATCGAAAAGGAAAAATTATTAGATCGAATAAATTTCCTAAGTGGAACTCCGTCATATCATATTGATATAGAGAAATATTTTCTTCCCTTCCATTTATTTTCTCTTGAAATACATTGAGCATTTGAGGCGACAAATCAATACCAACATATTTTTTAGCTACTTTTGCAAGCTCAATACCGGCTCGACCAGTACCGCACCCTAATTCTAAAACAGAGCTTCTTTCGTTTAAAAATGATTTATAAAATTGAATATCATCCTGAACCACCGATTCATTACAAAGCTGATCATAATACTTTGCAGACCAAGTATATTCATTCTGCTTTATAGCCCTGGTTTCCATTTTCAATTTTGCACTACTCCCTTTAAAACATAACGATTTGCATCAGCGGCACAGCGGAAATAGCGCGGCTTTTGCGGCAGCAAAATGGCGTGACATTTTTGCTGTGTCCGTTGGATGCACTTGTTATGTGTTTATTGTAACTTACTGCCATAGTGAAGTTCTCTGTGACAGTTGGGACATAGTGCAACTGCATTTGATATTGAATCTTCGCCACCCTGAGCTAGATGCACTATATGATGCACTTCTAAATACGGAGTATTGTCTTTTGCACGAATGAACGGAGCAGGTTGCTGACATTTTTCGCACATGCCATTTGCACGGTTTAAAACCTCAGCTACAACATCTGGATTTCTTGAAAATATCTTTATTTTTACTTCAATTTCTCTAGGCTTTTTATTGGCGACTGATAATCTTAGCCCTCTAGTCTCAGCTGAATCAGCAAAAGATAATGCAACCTGTTTATTAAAATTATTTTTTACATCCTTGAAGGTAGATGTAGCTTCGAGTTTTTTAATATGCTTTTCAAGTATTTGATGTATTTTTGGCTGTGAAGATTTACCTACCCCTTCATAATATTCGAGATGCTTATTTATTGACGATATTGCAGTACGTAGTGCTTCGTTACCATAATCTTTTTTAATATTATCAAGATAATAATTTGTACCGTAAGCATTGATAGTTCTAGTATAACCTGAACCTTCCATGATTTTTAAAAAGGTATTTATGTACCCATGAGCTGAACCTTCATTCATTCCTGTTAATTCTGAAACTTTCTTCTTGGCTTCGGATATTAATAACTCTTCAG
>WGBH01000320.1 GCA_015494435.1 Thiotrichaceae bacterium
ATCATATGAAATAATATATTTTTACATAAATATGAGGAGTGTATAACATAACAATTGAGAATATATTGCGTGAATAATCATGCCCTTTATCGTCAAATATAAGCTTTTAGTCATTGGATATGCAAGTAAAACCATTTTTTCAAGGTGGTATGTTCTATATTACGGAACCATGATTGGGAGGTTCTCAATCATTGAGCTAGAGGTTCTAGCTTGCATTTGCGACGATAGTACAACGGGATCTATCAGAAAAACCAATCTGGGATTTTGATGCGATACTCACAACCTCTAATAAAGTCTGGCTAGAAGCCGATGCAAATAAAACGCCCGATAGCATTAAATTCAATCGAAATAGTAATGATATAGCAGGACCTTTTCATCTTGGAATCGCTTTAAGCCGAGAATTTAAGACAGAAAAAAAACATCAATAGCGTATCGTGCTGATTGGCGACAGTAGTTTTATGCGAAATGGCTTTATTGGCTATGCAGGTAACTTAGAATTAACCGAACACCTTTTTAATTGGCTTAGCGCAAATGAAAATTGATTAGTGATTAAAGCCAAAATTGCACCTGATACCAAAATAGAAATGCAAGAATGGCAACTTTATAGCCTTGCTATCTTTTTCTTCTTTATACTGCCTATTGGTTTAATTGTTATTGGAGTGGTGCGCTGGGTTAGGAGAAAAAATGGCTAAGGAAGTTCTAAGTCCTGAATTCGTGAGGCTAATGCGGTAGTAGTCTCACGTATTCAAGTTTCAATCAATCAGTATGGCGACGATGCCCTTTAGAAACAGCTTCAACCACAACTGCGATATCCTCCGCTAATTGCTGTGTTTCAACGGGGGTATCACCTTCAACCATGACTCGAATCACTGGTTCTGTACCTGAAGCGCGTAATAGAACACGCCCACGACTGCCTAATTGCTGTTCTGCTTTTTGAACTGCCTCTTGAATCGAGGCATTTTCATTCAGATCAATTTTCTTTTGTATACGAACATTAGTCAGTGTTTGCGGGTATTTACGCATCACTTGCTTTAGTTCATGCAGGCTTTTACCACTACTGATGATCGCATTTAGAATTTGTAGTGCTGCTATTGTTCCATCACCTGTTGGAATTCGATCACGAACAATCACATGCCCTGAGCTTTCTCCGCCTAAAATACCATTATGTTTGCGTAATAAGTCCATGACATAGCGATCCCCCACATCAGCACGATGAAAGTTTAAACCCATGTTTTTAATCGCTTGCTCAAGCCCCAGATTACTCATTAACGTACCAACGACATCATTTCCTAATGTGCCTTCTTGATGCTTATGTTGGGCAATAATAGCAATCGCTTCATCCCCATCGACTATTTCTCCTGTATGGTCGATCATCATCAAGCGATCACCATCACCATCTAATGCAATACCAATATCCGCTCGGTATTGCTTTACATTTTGAATTAATAAATCCAGTGAGGTAGCACCACAATTCTCATTGATATTAATGCCATTGGGTTGATCTGCAATGGTGATGACATCTGCACCGAGTTCTTCTAAGACTAAAGGACTGACTTGATAGGTCGCTCCATTCGCGCAATCTAGCACGATGCGTAATGATTCCAATGAGATATTATTAGGAATGGCGCGTTTACAAAATTCAATATAACGTCCAGCGGCATCTTCAATACGAATGACTTTGCCTAATTTCTCAGAACTTACTGTTTCAATATCACGCTCTAAATAGCGCTCTATTTCTTCTTCTACCTCATCCGCTAGTTTTGTTCCTTCCGCAGAGAAAAATTTAACCCCATTATCTTGATAAGGGTTATGTGATGCGCTAATGACAATACCTGCCGAAGCGCGAAAAGCACGGGTTAAATAAGAAACAGCAGGAGTTGGCATCGGTCCGAGTAAACGTACACTAACGCCAGCGGCAACCAGTCCTGCTTGTAATGCTGTTTCTAACATATAACCCGATATGCGTGTATCTTTACCAATAACAACTAATGGTAGCCCATGTTTTGTTAAGACTTTTCCCGCTGCCCAACCTAACCGTAGTGCGAAATCTGGTGTCATTGGTGCTTTGCCTATCTCGCCACGAATTCCATCAGTTCCAAAATACTTTCTACTCATTTATACTCTCTCTTTAATACTTTAATTGATTGCTAATTTAATGAAGTGATTATCGGTAAATTTAAGATACAAAAAAGCGCAGTATAAACTGCGCTTTTATATATTGAGACTTGCTAGTTTCTTTTAATGTAAACTTGCTGGATCAGCATCATTGACTAGAGGATCTGCCTTTTTGTCATCCTTTTTTTCTTTTTTATCAATATCTGATTTATCCGTAGTATCAGCATTTAGGGTGTCAGAATCATCATCACTCCAATCTTTTGGGGGAGGAGGAATCTTACCTTTCATAATGGCATCAATCTGTTGACGGTCAATGGTTTCATATTTTAACAATGCCTCAGCCATCAGATGCAATTTATCTAGATTATCCATTAGGATTTGCTCTGCACGATCATAGTTACTATCAATAAAGGCTCGTACTTCAGTATCAATTTCATTCGCAGTATCATCTGACATATGTGATGCACGCGATGTTCCCATCCCTAAAAAGCTTTCATCCTGATCTTCACTATAGGATAAAGGTCCTAATTTATCCGATAATCCCCATTTAGATACCATATTGCGTGCTAACTCAGTGGCACGTTCAATATCATTAGATGCTCCTGTGGTGACACTTTCTTTACCAAAAATAATCTCTTCTGCAAGACGACCACCATACAATGTTGAAATTTGGCTTTCTAAATGTTGCTTACTATAACTAAAACGATCTTCCTCAGGTAAAAACATAGTCACACCTAAGGCACGACCGCGAGGAATAATAGTTACCTTATAAACAGGATCATGTTCTGGAACATTTAGTCCAACAATAGCATGACCGGCTTCATGATAGGCGGTGTTCTTTTTCTCTTTTTCATTCATCACCAAAGATTTACGCTCTGAACCCATCATAATTTTATCTTTGGCCTTATCAAACTCTGCCATACTAACAACACGCTTATTTTCACGTGCTGCAAATAATGCCGCTTCATTGACAAGATTAGCAAGGTCTGCACCAGAAAATCCTGGTGTACCACGCGCTAAAACCTTAGGTTTTACATCATCACCTAAGGGTACTTTACGCATATGGACGATAAGAATTTTTTCGCGTCCACGAATATCAGGCAGAGGCACAACCACTTGACGATCAAAACGCCCTGGTCGTAATAAAGCAGGGTCTAAAACATCTGGACGGTTAGTTGCTGCAATAACAATTACGCCTTCGGTCCCTTCAAAGCCATCCATTTCAACTAATAGTTGATTTAAGGTTTGTTCACGCTCATCGTTCCCTCCGCCCATGCCTGCACCACGTTTACGACCGACCGCATCAATCTCATCAATAAAGATAATACAAGGCGCATGTTTTTTAGCTTGCTCAAACATGTCACGCACACGAGATGCGCCGACACCGACAAACATTTCAACAAAATCAGAACCTGAAATACTAAAAAACGGGACTTTTGCTTCACCAGCAATTGCTTTAGCGAGTAATGTTTTACCGGTTCCAGGAGAACCTGCTAGTAATATACCGCGTGGAATTTTTCCACCAAGTTTCTGAAACTTACTTGGGTCACTGAGGAATTCAACTAATTCATAGACTTCATCTTTGGCTTCTTCGCAACCTGCAACATCAACAAAGGTGACCTTGATTTGGTCTTCAGACATCATCCGAGCCTTACTTTTACCAAAGGACATCGGACCACCTTTACCACCACCACCTTGCATTTGGCGCATAATGTAAATCCACAGACCAATAATCAATAAAAATGGAATAGTGTTAATAAGAATATCTACCAAAATAGAACGCCCTTCAGGGGGTTCGACTTCAATAGTGACATTATTAGCTACTAAATCATCAATCATTTTAGGATCATTAATAGGTGCAAAGGTTTGGAATTTATCCCCTGAGGAGGTGATTCCTGTAATAACTTGTCCTCGAATCATGACTTTTTGTACCCCCGTATCCTTAACC